>CAVRLU010000020.1:0-39255 GCA_963722115.1 uncultured Nitrososphaerota archaeon | reverse complement strand
CCATGACTTTTGAAAGTATAGCTAGTTTATATTTAAAGGGAAGAGGACTACGATTTAGCACTATTGTATTATCATTTAGATATGTGCAGCAATTTACTGTCCTTCAATGATACTGTAAATGTTTTAAGTGTGCCACCAATTAGAAATTACTTGTCCTACGGTCGCATAGGAACAGCATTATCTTTCAAGGCCGGGATATTTGCTAATACAACCTTTCATTTAAAAGTATGTAAGAATTTATCTAATAAAGACCGACAAAAAATAGCCCTGCGACATTATCAAGCTTGTGATACAGTTATTGATCAAGCCCGTAGTAAGATTAAATCCCAGTCAGATAAAATTGACTTAGGCGAAAAAGCCTATGGAGTATATGAAAAAGCAATTAAGTTATGTTTGAGTTTATCTAAACTAGAACCGGCACACGCCGTTAAATACAAAGAAATGGCATTTAACTTTTCGGAAAAAGTTAAAAGTGGTGTATTAATTCAGGCAATTGCCGGGGAAAAAGCACAACAAATAGCAGGAATACCTGAAAAATTATTAAAATACGAACGTGCCATAAAAACTGAAATTGCATTTTATGAAAAAAATCTTGCAACGACCTCTGATAGTGTAAAAGAAACCTTTTATCGAGCCTAAAATATTTGCTTTAAATCGTGATTATGAAGAATTAATTGCAAAATTCGAGAAACTATCCAAACTACTTCAATTTAAAGTACTCTACTAAAAGTGCTAAAGTAAATGACATTCAGAAGCAATTAGACGATAAAACAGCTATACGATCTTATTTTTCTACAAATTCATTGGTTTATATTTTTACTTTGACAAATAAAAAATTAGATGTTCAAGTAATTCCTAAAATAAAGTATCTGGAAGATACAATCCAATTATATCGCCAAAGCCTTACAAATAGCAATAAATTAATGAGGGCAAACTACCGTAGAGTTGGTGGTTTGCTGTATCAACAGCTTTTTCCTGATAGTTCAATGATTAACAAACAAATTGAAAACCTAATAATTATTCCTGATGGTAGTTTGGGTGCTATACCTTTTGAGACCTTACTTTGTAATAATGCAGGGCAGGAAATTGCAAAATACAAAGACTTCCCATTTCTGATTAAAAAGTACAATATAAGTTATTACTATTCAGTTAATTTACTTTACAATAGTCTAAAAGATGCCAACCAAAAACAGACTGAACAAAATAATATGAATGATTGGCTGGCAATTGCACCGGTTTTTTCAGATGAAGGGAAAAAAGGCGTGTTATTAACCAGTTCAGAATTAGAAAAAGAAATAAAGCGAACACAAAAAGACGGCCACAAATTCTCGTGGTTACTTTTTAAATGGTGATTATATTACACCACTGCCTGGCACAGTGACTGAAACACAAAATATATTTGATCTTTTCGAGAAAAATAAATTAAAAGCAAAAGTATTGTTGAATGAAAATGCTAATGAACAATTTATCAAAACCGGAGGTTTGAAAAACAATAAGATTATCCATTTTGCAACTCATGGATTTGTTGATTCGGAAAAACCAGAGTTATCGGGCATATTATTGAACCAGGACACTATTGGAGGTAATGATGGAATACTATCTCAGGTGAAATTTTCAACCTGGAATTAAACTCCGATCTGGTGGTTCTTTCGGCTTGTGAAACAGGTTTAGGAAAAATAAAAAAAGGTGAAGGTATTATTGGTTTAACAAGGGCTTTATTATATGCCAAGGTTAAGAATATAATCGTTTCTCTTTGGCAGGTCAATGATTTATCAACTTCCGATTTAATGGTGAATTTTTACCAGAATTATTTGTCTCAAAAATCATTAAAAACTAATGGCTCAGTTGAATTTAGCAATAGCCTAAGACAAGCTAAATTAAAAATGATTTCGGAAGGTAAATTAGCTCATCCATATTTTTGGAGTTCTTTTATATTAGTTGGCAAGTAGAAAAATGGAAAACTATTTGAATTTTAATTACGAAAAAGTAAGTAGAGAAGATGAAAAAGTGTTGAAACTTCTGGTTTCGACTAAATATTTACCTGGTAATGAGAAAATATTGAAGTATTAAGAATTTAATTTTTCCAAGCATATTAAAGATTAAATCAATTTTTAATATGACTTTGAATGATTGAGATTTGTAATTATGGTATATCAAAGCTAACGTAATTAAGCAATTGTCCAAAATAGCTACATGAAAATTCTGCTTATCATTGATCTTAACTCATTTCGATTAGTTTTAAAGATTGCTTTTGCTACCGTTATATTTTTCTTATGCCAAACGTTGGTCCAGTTACAAAAAGAAACCCTTACATTTCAAACTTGTAAGGGTTTCTTGTTTTTATTGAATACATATGCTTTTATTATATTGTAACATACTGTTGCATTGTGAATTACAAAATATAATTCATAAAACCTAAAAGACACTACCATAATTCATTTATTAAAGTTTACCATACTCTATATATATTTATCATGCAAGAAGATTTGCCCATAAATGCATCATAAGTGGAAATTACAACCGTCTCTTTATCAAATCTACCAAGATTGCTTTTCTGGCAAAAAGCTACAACAGTACTATTTTTATGACTGGTTACCATATACCCTTTACCTAAAGCTGCCAGCCACCATTTTGGTTGATTCCTCTAATGCCTGTTTAGATTTATCTTTGGTTAAATCGTTTGCTATAACAATGTACATGTGAGCTAAATTATCCATAGAACCCGAATAACTACGTTTTTCTGCAGGGTATATTCTACACTCCTTACAGCCAGCAAGACAAAAATTCGATGTGTAATAATCAACATAGCCATTACTTGTTAATTCACCTTTTAAACTTTCAAAACTGGTTTTTGCAGCATCAATAATTTTACGGAAATCAACACAAGAATTTGATTTTGATCAGGTTCATTAGTTAAATTGATATATTCGGTAATTAAATCGTTTTTGTAAAGAGAAAAAGTGAGATAATATATTCCATTTGTTAGTCTAATATTGAAATAAGCGTTATAGAGTCTAACGCCTGCGCTATGGTTCATTATGATATTGTGATTGTATTGTTGATCAAGGATTCTGTCTTTTAAAAACATAAAATCGTAACCGGGTTTACAAGTTTTTAACTCACTTTTCATCTGGTTCATCACTTTTTCCGATTCTGCAAGACTTGAAAAAGTTCCAAAATCAGCAGTATAAATACAATCCCCTAAAACTATTGTAATATAAGTCTTTTTTGCACCGGTAATTTGTAATTTCGATTGAAAACTTCCTGTTGATTTTTCTATCGCTTCGCCTTTGTAGGCTTCAAAGTTTGAAGCAACTGATTCTACCAGTAAATCAAATACTTTGCAAAATGATACTTGCTGATTATTTGCTACTTGTTGATTATCTGCTGATTGCGAAAAGGAATAATTGCTAAATATTACGGCAACAATGAATAATATTTTGAAGGATTTCATAATCATAAATATTTAAGAATTAATACTGTTTTTTATAATTACGAAAATTCGATAAATAAGTTTTCTAAATCAAAGGAATTTTAGATAAAAAGATATTATAATCCTGTAAAGGAATAAAATCAGATCAAGCCAAATTTTTCGGATTTCCAATAATCAGCCGTTTGGGAATATTTTCTATCTCTTTTAATTTTAATATGGTAGCTTTAAAATATCAGAAAATTTTTAGCTTTTTTATCAGGTTTGACTGTTAGAGAAATAGAATAATGAAAAATTAGCTCATGATAATTGCCTTTATTGACTTTTAAAGGAATAATGAGTCATCCATTTTATTAGCTCAGCTTATCTTTTGAACTTTAAAAGAGATAGAAATTAAATCCAATATAGTCAAAAGTCAGAATATCTGACTTCTGGCTCAAATTGGAGGATAATAAACTAAAAACTAAATAAATTATCTGATCTATAATATTTTACTTATTTTATCTGCTTATCAAAATGATCAGCTAAATAACTAAGAATTTTTTCTTCTACAACATATTTGAGGATGATTTCTTTAGATTTTTTCACTACCTCTTCTATAGATAAATAATTAGGTCCTACTGCTGCTTCAATCTCCGACATAGGCAATCCGAGAGTTTTATATGTATGTTCCATCAACTCTGTTAAAAGGGCATTATCCTTTAATTCTCCTATATCCCGAATCAGAACACTCATAGCCATATATGCGCCGGTATGAATAGTTATTGGGGTAATTCCTTCAGGACAATCTACTTGTTTGTTAAATGGATTTTCTAATTCCTGTTTTGTAACATAATTAGAAAGAGGTTTTCCTTCTTTCACTTTAGAAAACTGGATCCTTCCGAGTAAAGATATCCTGTAAATAGGAAACCATCTCATCCTCCTCCTTACCTCGTGTATGCCCTCTTCTAGATGATCCAGGTTAATTTCTCCTGTTTTAATCAATGTTTCTGCCTTTTTTGCAGAATCACGTAAGAAAACAAGGAGTTTTTGGTTCTCTTCTTCATCGCATTTTTCTCTTTTTGCTTCTTTTATTTCAGCAATGATGCTTTGTGTAAGAGATAGACAGAACCATGTTCGGCATTTTTAACCACTAGTCCTTCTGCTTTCATGATTTGCTCCATAGCTCCTAACGCCATAAAGCTGTTTTCTTCAATATACTGAATAACCTCTTTTCTAAGCTTTATTTTCTTAGCCTGGTTTAAAAAAGCATACCAGTAGTCGTACTGTCCAATACAATCTTCAAGTTTTTTAAATGTAAGTAACAATTTTTCAAACAATTCAGTATCTTTCCCTATTTTTCTGCGGAAAATCACCGGCCGTACCCATCCATGCAGCACCCGATCATGGTCCTGTCATCCTTCATCCACCCTTCAAACACCCCGCGCGAGAAATTGCCCCCGGTGAGGAGGGAGGCAACCATCGGGTGGATGTCCCGCCATGCCCAGTCACAGAAATTCCCGGGCTTCGCGAGACCGGCGGACTTAACTCCTGCCCCTCCTCAAAACACGGGCAGGGTGCGACCTCGCTCGACACAGTATTGTTTCGCCAGCCCCGGGTTGATTGTCTTCTTGATTACGGTAATCTTACATTGGGTCATAGTACCTCCACCTTAAACTAATTATTCCACCACTTAAAACCGGGCAGAGAGAGAAAACCACAGGTTCACTTCTCTGCCCGGGGATCCTTCTCCATCGCAGCAAGACTCGCCGATGCTTCCGCTTCGGTTATCCACGGGGTGTCCCTGATGCGGTTGAACCGGTCGCACATCAGGTCCGGGCATTTCCCGCAGTGGGGGAGTTTCTTATCGTTGGTACAACAGTCATAGATCGCACAACGGTCAATGCCGATGTATGCAGTCCAGAACGGCGTGCCCTTCGTCTTCGTGCAGGGACCGGGACATTCCTTTTTGTGGTGCTCGCAGTCGCTGCAAGTACCCGCAGAAGAGCATCTCGATCTTCTTCGGTGTCATAATCAGGTGTTATTTTTTACGATGGATAAAGGGAAGGGAATCAGCCCTGCGAAAGTGACCGGATATGCACGTTCCACGGTATACCCCGAAAAAGATAACCAAATAGCATCAGGGTGTTATCGTTTGGATATTTGCATTACTGGAATTGAAAAATAAATAGGGTAAAGCGTGCCAGTTGCAGGATGATTATAGTTCCATCGTTTATCATCAGGATTAATTTTTATAAATTGCGAAGCAAGTTCAGTGGACAACATCTTGTATGCTTCTTCACCTATAGTCATTTGATTTGGTTGTGCAAGAGGCAAAATTTTTGAAGCAATTGTAATGCCATGACCTATCAAATCAGGCTCTGACCCAAGAACAACAATTCTATTTTTACCAACATCAATTCCTATTCTAATATCAATAGGTGGCAATCCAAAACTTGAGAACATTGGATTGATGGAATGTTTTACCAGCATGTTAATTGACCTGGCACAACGAACTGCATTTTCTGCCATGTTACCAAATTCTTTAAGATCTAGGGAAAAATGCAATTACTGCGTCTCCTGCATATTTTAAAACAAAACCTGCATGTTTAGATATTGCAACAGACATTTCTTCAGAGAACACCTTGATGAGACCGGAAAGTTCTTCAGATTTTAAAGATGTGGCAAGTCTTGTAGAACCTACAATGTCTACATATAGAATAGCAGTGTTGATCTCTTGTTCAGGCCAAAAGCTGAGAAATCTATTTGAGACATATTTAAGAAATGCCTGAGAATACGAGTCACTTTGTTTTCTTTTATACAGTGAAAAGTTTCTTTGGATTCTAGTAAGGCTTTCAATTACAAATACATCATCTGGGGTTACAATTTGAAACTTGTCAACGGGCTTTACTTGGGAGATTACTGCTTCCAAGTTTTCAAGTGGAACAAATTTTTTCTCAATGACATCATAATACCCCTTGTCGTCTGCTACTACTTGGGGTTCTAGTTTTACTTTGGTCTTTCCAAATCCAAACGGAAATGAAGTCTTTTGTTTATTTGCCGCTGCAAGTATGACCCCATCCATCTCGTTGAGTGCCAGTCCTTGCTCATTTTCAATTCCTGAACTAATATCAATTACACGCATGATTGGATATATCGTAATCTTGCCAGTTCTAGAGTTTGATCTTATCACCTCAATTACATCATTTTCAGAGTTATCAGAAACTGTTGTCTGAATGATGAATTTGTCCTTAAGCTCTGATCTGTACATGCCAGTACCCTTGGCTGCATGAACTTCAGAGTCTACAGTTTTACCACGGCTTTTGACCTTGGAAATGTTTACAGTAATACCAAGCATGTCAAGGGCATCAGCAACGGATGCTAAATCATTTCTAGGTAGCTCTGCTTCAATTCGTATCATGTTCTTTCAACTCACTTAGCAGTCGTATAAATTTAAACTACTTGAGATGCTTGATTTTTTCAATAATTGAATGATGGTCCGAAGTTGGTTCTGTTGAGAGAATCAATATTCCATCCTCTTGAAAGACAGTCAATAATTTTACTTTGCCCTTGGATTCTACAATCCAATCTGTTTTTCCAAGTTTATCAGTAAACATCTTGTCCATCATTGCCTTTACAGATACTTGGTGGTGAGCTAATGCTGCAAGGTCTTTATCAAGCAGAGGTATCACTCCGTCCTTTCTTGCAGTGGAGACTAGTTTTTCACCAACTATCTTTCCAGCAAATCTAATCTTGGAATCTAGTGCTAGTATTTTTTTGCAATAATCTGAAACATTTTCAGAGGCAGAACTCAACATTTCACCTAAAGTAGGTCTGATAATGTCCCATATTTAAGATATATTTTGAATTTCAACCAAGTTTTACAATTAATTTTATTAAGAATACCAAACACTTCAAATCAAAAATGAATCAGATCCAAAAGGGTGTAGTTTCAGTTCTGGTTGCAGTTTGCATAACAGGAGCATTTGGAATACCGTTGGGTGATCCTAAATTTTTTGTAGAGGCATTTGCCCTTGAATTTTCATTCATAGCACTTGCCATAATCTCTGCAAAAAATTTCAGATATGCATGCATTCCAAATTTTGTCATTGCAATACTAGTAATTGTTGGAAATACCGTTTCACCCAAACATATTGAGATCATGTCTACATTACACCCATTTTACAATGCAATCGTGTTGATTGTTGGCGGATACATTCTGCAAGGATTACTTGTAATTACAAATACACTAGCATACAAAAAATACAAGCAAGCCATATCTAGTAAAACGGGCTGAAATTGCAAGTCATTTTAACACGTTGAATATTTTAGCTGAAATTTCAGAAAAACAGCTTAACAACGAGTATATACCACATTTGCTGAAAAACAAAATAGAATGGATGCCAATCTCAGAACACACAGAATACACGACCTGTCTCATTTTGGATTACGAATCGTAGTTGGCGTATTTTTTATCGTTCACAGCCAGATGAAGTTTGGCAGCGGATTTGGCGGCTTTCTTCAGAGCGAGGGTCTTCCTCCAGAGATGGCAATACTCATAGGATTACTAGAATCAATAGGGGGTATTCTTTTGATAGTAGGAGTACTGTCAAGGATATCAAGTGCACTTATTGCAATAGACATGCTTGGAGCAATAATTTATGTTAAAAAGGCGCAATCATTTTCAGGCAAAAATGGGATAGAACTTGAATTGTTGGCATTTATCATTTTGCTAACTATAATGGTTTTAGGACCTGGAAGAATATCACTATCTCATATAATCAAAAAGATACCCAGACTTTTACAATAATTTTTGTAACTTATTCCTAGTTTACTTTGGAAGAATCGGTTTCTGATTCAAAATCCAGTACTACTGCTTTTAATGCCATCTTTATGCCTCTTAGAAATTTTGAATTGTTTTTTGATATGACGTTAAAAACCATACATATGGTATGTGTTCATCATATAAAAATTCAATCAAAGAGATATTGATTTTTTTATTATTCAGAAAATCTTAGAGCAAACATGTTCTTGTCATATTTGACATCCACCTTTTTTTGAAATAGTTCCTCAAAAATTAGTTCCAAGATTACTTTATTGTATAATGACCAATTTTTGCCAAGATCATGCTTCATAACAAAAGTGTGGGTACCATCATCAATCATGTGGCTGACATGAACCGAGGAGTTTAGCATTTGCATTTCAAACCAGGCCATAAATGAGTTGACATCAGTCTCTCCCTTCATGAACATTGCAACATCTCGCATCTCATCTTTGCCAAGGGTGCTTGCAATTTCTATTACCTCTTTTTCCTTTAAATTTTGGAAGATCTTGACAAACACTGGTTTGTTAAGACTGACCAGTCCAACTCTTGGCTGGTAAATATCCCACTCTAGGAATCTCTTCAAGGCCTGAGTGGCAAGCGTGTTTGTAGTTACCTGATGATGCTTGGCTTCTTTTTGAAGCTTGTCAATAAGTTCAGTATCAAATCGAAATGTAATAGTGGCTGTTTTTTTCTTGACATCTGTTGTCTCTTTCATGATATATCCAAGCTTTTGTCCATTTGAAAATGATAAACCTGTCGCATAATTTGCAATTCCATCGGTACACTTTGTCTTACAACGTATACTGTCATGATTTATTCTAGTTTTGACTATATACATACATGGTAGAAATCAAAGTCAAGATACAGATTGACGCACCAATAGGAAAAGTCTGGAATGTCATCTCGCAAGTTGACAACGATTCCGAATTTTGGAATATTACCAAAGTGGTAAGAAACATTTCAAAAAAGGAAGATGAGATAGTGCGAGAGATAATGCTAGACAAGATCGACAAATGTAGTCAGACAATAACTTTCTTGCCACAAGAAGCAGTACATGTGAAATGGACAAAAGGAGCGATAACCGGCACAAAGGATATTTCTTTGACCGTGTTTGGAAGCGGAACACTTCTTGAAGTCAAGATGAACTATAACATTTCTGGTCCATCTCGCTTCTTCCCTGGAAAGTTGACAGAAAGACTGCAAATCGAAGCAGAGTATGCGCTAGACCGTATCAAGGAAAGAATCTGAGGGCAAGCCCCATGTCATCCCAATGGAGCCTAGAAAATTCTGGGCAGATATGATAAGAGGATAGAGGTAAACCTTACAGAAAAAAAGGTGATTTACGTCAGAGGGTGTAAATAAAACTCTCCCAATTTTTCATAATAATAGCATGATTTTCTAAATTTAAAACATCAAATCATTGTTTGAAACATTACTGATGTTGTTCTTTTTCTGTTAACGAAACAGCTTCACGAATTTTATAGACTGCATCCATGTTACATGAAACGCTCCTTATCCCCCACCTGACAAGCATCTTTACCATTTCAGGATTGCTTCCGGCTTCTCCACATATAGAACTCTCAACGTTATGCTTGTTACAGATGTCAATAACGTGGTGAAGCATATACAAAACAGACGGATGAAATTCAGAGTGTAACTTTGCAATCTTTGCATTATTCCTGTCAACTCCCAAGGCAAGCATAGTCAGGTCATTTGTTCCAAAACTTGCAAAGTCAATTCCTTCCTTGCAAAACTCTTCTATAGATAAGGCACAAGCCGGAGTTTCAACCATTATCCCCAAATCAAAATTGTCTCCCATTCCAATTTCATTAGCAATCTTTCTTGCCTTTCTAAACTCATCAACTGTAATTAAAAATGGAAGCATCACATGAATATTATCTAGTCCCTCTGCACGCATTCTCTTTATTGCTTCAAATTCTGCTTTCAAAATATTGGGTTCATCTAAACTCCTTCTGATTCCGTGCCAGCCAAGCATCGGATTATCTTCATGAGGTTCTGCATCTCCACCTTCCAGATTTCTAAACTCGTCACTTCTTGCGTCCAAAGTTCTAACCCATACAGGCTTTGGATAAAATCTAGTAGCTATTGGTTTTATTCCACTTGTCAAAATCTGGATGTATTCCTCAGATCTACCTTCACGAACAAGTTTTGCAGGGTGTATTCCAGATTTAGTGACCATGTGTTCTATTCTTAGCAACCCAACACCGTCGGTTCTTGAAGCAACCTCCATCTTGTCTGCAAAAACAAGATTCACTTTGACTTTTGTTTGGGTTTTTTCTACCTGCAGTGGTTCTCTCGCTTTTTCAACATTGATAGAAACAATTCCCTCGTAAACTATACCAGCATATGCATCCACGGTAACGATTTGTCCATCTTTCAAAATGTTTGTTCCATCTCCAGTCCCGACAATAGCTGGTAATCCCATCTCACGTGATACAATAGCAGCATGAGATGTGGCACCACCAAGATCTGTTATAATTGCAGCAGACTTGCTCATCTTTGGAACAAGGTCTGGCGAAGTCATGGTTGTGACCAGTATATCTCCCTCCTCAATCTTTGCAATCTCGCTGATGTTTTTTACAATCTTTACTTTACCAGTTGCAATTCCGGGAGACGCGCCCATTCCCTTCAATATCTTGACTCCTGCCATCTTGCCTTCACTTGTCTTTGCCTTTGTGGTAACAGGTCTAGTCTGGACAATCCTTATGTCAGACTGTTCAATTGCAAACTCTACATCTTGTGGTTTTCCATAATACTCTTCGAGTTGTTTTCCATACTTTACTAGTTTGGAAATCTCCTCATCGGTTAGAACTTGAGCGCCAATTTTTCCATCAGGCATCTTTACCTGAATTGATTTGCCAGTGGTATGATCTCGAACCAGTGCAATTGGTTTTTGACCTATTTTTTTCTGTAAAACTTTTCCTGTTTTATCTACCATATAATGATCAGGTGAGACCTCACCCAGTACAAGATACTCTCCCAAACCCCAGATAGATTCTATTATCATCACATTTTCTCCCGAGATAGGATCCACAGTAAACATCACACCAGACTTGTCAGAGTTTACCATCCTCTGTACAACAACTGCTATGCTTGGATTTTTGAAATTGTTCTTTGCCCTGTAGAAAATGGCACGTGGTTCATAAAGAGATGCCCAGCATTTCCTGTACGGCCTCAATAAGATTTGCCTCGTACTTTACATTTAGAAAGCTTGCCTGTTGTCCAGCAAATGATGTTCCAGGCAAGTCTTCTGCAGTAGCAGAACTTCTGACTGCAACAAATTCAGCATCACTTTCAGTCAAATTAGTCGTGGATTTGCATTTGTCTGCACGAGATAGTTTCTTGTAAGAATCTATAATCTCACTCTTTATTTCATTAGGAAAGTCCAGAGAAATAATTAGTTCCTTTATTTTCTGTGATGTGGACATTAGCATATTGGTATCCTCAACATTGATCCCCTCTAACATCATCTTGATTTTATCTCCGATATTATGAATCTGAATTAATCTTTCAAATGCAGCTGTAGTTACAATAAATCCTGATGGAACTGGCATGCCGATGCGAATCATTTCGCCCATGTTTGCGCCCTTGCCACCTGCAATAGGGATGTCATCCTTTGTTACTTCCTCAAGCCAGCGAACGTATCTCATTGATTACAATGAGTTCTGGAGTGGATAACTATTTCGGTATTTTTCCTGCTGGAAATTTTAATTGATAGAATTATCCATCGACATCATTACAAATTATTAATTAAACTTGCTTTTAGTTGAATTGCGAAATTATCATTTGTGATAATTACACTGACAGACTAAAAGAATGATAGACGCAATAGTATCAAGGTAATATCATGTCTCTTCAAATAGGTCACATCAAGGGAATCAGCATTCGTTTACATTTCACGCTAATTATCACTTTTGTTCTAATTGACTGGACTCTATCCACATATTTCATGCCAGATTATGTTAAAGGTCTTAGACCTGTGAATTACTGGTTAATGGGTTCTGTGGGAAGTGTACTTTTGTTTTTCTCAATTTTGTTACATGAGTTGGCTCATTCAATGGTTGCAAGAAGGTATAGCATACCGGTAAAAAGTATCACATTATTTATTTTTGGAGGAGTATCAGACATTGCAAAAGAGCCCGACGATTTTCATCAAGAGTTTAAGATGTCAATTGTAGGTCCACTTGCAAGCTTTGGACTAGGGGCAATTTTTTCTCTCTTCTATTGGTTGGTTTCAAATGACATGAGTTCAGGTAATGCCATTTCGTATCTTGGACAAATCAAAGGAATCATGTTCTATGGTGCAGTTTCCAACATCATACTTGGTGCATTTAATCTAGTTCCAGCATTTCCTCTTGATGGTGGCAGAGTCTTACGGGCAGGACTAGTAAGATGGAAAAAGGATTATCATGATGCAACAAAGATTGCAACTACAATTGGTGTACTGATATCATACATGTTCATGGGGTTTGGATTTATGATACTTCTCAGTGGTGATTTTATCGGCGGTTTGTGGATATTATTGATAGGTTGGTTTTTGCACAATGGTGCCCAGTCATACATGTCACAATTTGAGCTAACATCTGCATTAAGAGGAGTGATTGTTGGAAACATCATGAATACAGAAATAATATCTGTCAAACGGGATGTGTCTTTGGATTTTGCACTCAGGAATTTTTTTATGACCAGCATGAAAAGCGAACTGCCTGTAACGGATGAGCAAGGTTATCTTTTAGGAATGATCACTCTAAAAGACATACTAGCCATTCCGGCAAATAAAAGAGATGATGTCACAGTCCATGATATAATGATTCAAACAGGATATCTTGCAATTATGCAACCTGACATGGAAGTTGAAAAAGCTTTCGTACAGATGGTTCAAAAGCGTGTTGGAAAGATCTTTGTATGTGACAAAGATGGTAAGCTTTTTGGAGTCAGTAAGCAAAACAGACATTATTGATTATAGCAAGTGAGCGACAAAAATATCTTCATGCAATAAAGAGGACAAGTCTATGAATAAAGTAGAGTCGTTGTCAAAGATACTTGTTGCAATAGATGGCTCTGAAATGTCATTAAAAGCAGCAGATTATGGTATCGAATTTGCAAAAAAGTACAACTCTAAACTCCTTATCCTTCATGTCATTCATGTTCATGCTGCAGGACTAATGTATACAACAGAATCCAGCATTCAAACAATTCATCGAGAAAAGCAAAAAGGAATCTGAGGAGTGGTTTAGAACAATTAGCAGAAGAAGCTAAAAAACAAGGAGTCGAAATAACAACTGAAACAGTTGAAGAGATGTACTCCATTCCAGGAGCAATCATCAAACGTGCTGAAGAAGAAAATGCAGATGTCATTATAGTAGGCGGTACTGGTAAAGTCTGGTTTCAAGCAACTTTTACTTGGTAGTGTTGCAACCGATGTGGTGAGATATTCCAAATGTCCTGTGTTTGTCATAAAATAGATTGGAAATACATGTTGGAACACAAGGGACTGAATTTGCACAATAACAAGTGATTTAGATTTTCATGTCTGAAATTAATCGGCATAGTTTAAGACTCGAGAAGGGGTTCTTAGTGGCATTGTCACTTACTCTTCAGATGTACTGCATTTAACAAGATGTTAGAGTCCAATCCGTACTATGATTACATGTTAAAGGGGTTTGATTTTGCAATAAAATACAATGCCGCACTTTTAGATGCAAGCTCAAAGGCATTTGAAACTTTTCTTTGTACAAGGAAAGGAACAGCTCAGAATATTAGAAAAACTATCAGATCCTCTTTTGATACAACTCTGCGAGATGATCTAAATGATGATTCATTGGCATCAAGCATTACAGATTATGTTGAAGCTTGGGCAAAACTGTGTGATCTTTTTGGATATACTCAATTTACTGCCAACCTCTATGACCTATTCTCTCATGCAAACAGATGCTTGAACCGTTAAGAGACAACATCAACCGAACTCCATCAGAGGTCATTGATATGAAAGGTAGATTCAATCTGCTTCACTACAAATCAGAGCATTCCCCTGAACATAAAACTCCGCTTCTTGTAGTATACTCACTTATCAACAGACACTACATCTTGGATCTCTTACCTGATGTCAGTGTCATAAAAAATCTCCAAAGACAAGGCTTTGATATTTATGCAACTGATTGGGGAACCCCCACATCATGTGACAAGGACTTGTCACTTGAGACATATGCAGAAGAATATGTAGAAAATGCAGTAGAAAAAATCAAGGAAATAACTGGTTCTGACAAAGTATCGCTGTTTGGTTACTGTTGGGGAGGACTTATTTGCACTCATTTACACTGCAACACATCAAGAAAATGTTAAGAATTTGATTCTGCATGCCACCCCGGTGGACATTGATAAAGAATAAGACAATAATAGAAAATTGGACTTCACATCTTGATGCAGATAATCTGGCCGACGTATTTGGCAACATACCTGGCTGGCTTCTCAACCTTGCATTTCTTATTCGCAATCCCATAGAAGCAATGCTAAAGTATCCACGGTATTTTAGCGAACCCAGAAGTCGTGATGAGATTGGGCAGTTTTTTGCAATTGAGACATGGCTATACGACAGTACACCGATAATAGGAGAAGTTTATCGTGAGATAATCGACCAAGTGTATAGGAAGAACCTTTTGATAAAAAACCAAATGAGGGTAGGTTCTGATATCATAAACTTGAAGAAAATTACAATACCACTTTTAGACATAGTTGGTACTAATGATGATCTTGTACCTCCATCAGCAAGCACATCGGTAATTAATGCAATAGGTAGCACAGACAAGAAATTAATTGAATTTCCAACAGGTCATGTGGGTCTTTGTGTTAGCCAAGCAGCCCATGAAAAACTTTGGCCAGAGGTTGGAAAGTGGATTTCACAAAGATCATAAGGATTTCAAAATTTACAAAAAGAACAATGTAAAACCAATTGCCATATTAGAAAATCAAACGGCAATTTTGTAATGATTATCACATTTGATATTTAATCACTAAAGTCAAATACCCTGAATTATAGATCATACACATGGGTTTGAAGATAGACGAACTTTTAGTTGGCAATTACATGTCAGAGTATCCCATATCTGTCAAGCCAGAGATTCCATTTGCGACGGTTGTTGATTTCATGGCAGAGAGTAGATTTTCAACATTAATTGTCATGGAGGAAGAAAACCCAATGCCTATTGGAGTATTTACAGAAAGAGGAATAATCAAACATGTTGCATCTGGCAAGACCACGGACCAAAGCATTAGACAGGAACTTATCCAGCCGTTTGTTCCAGTCACGCCAGACACTACCATTATCGAGGCTGCAAGATTGATGATATCTAAAAAGTCAAGGGTTTTGGTGTTTGCAGATACTGATAAACTGGTTGGAACAATCACCGCATCTGACATGATAAGAGCGTTTGGTGAAACAGACAAAGCTCCAAGTCTTGAGAAGGTGATTAGTAAAACAGTCTACCATTGCCCATTTGATACCACGATTTTAGATGCAGTAAAACTCTTAGATGAAAAAAATATAGGAAGCATACTAGTAACACGTGATTCATTGCATGGAATTTTTACACAAAGAGACCTGGTCAGGGTTCTTGCAAAGGGGGAAAATCTGCAAAGCAGTGTAGGAGACTATTCTTCATTTCCACTTGTTACAGCAAAAAAAGACATTTTAGCAAATGAAGCTGCAAAAATCATGGCATCCAAGAAGATCAAGAGATTGGGTTTGACAGAGAATGGTTCTGTTGTTGGAATTGTTACCGCAAGAGACATTGTTGATGCATACCAGATGTAAGATGTATTGATAATTATGAGGAATCTTTAATGGATACTGCCGCGTAATAGAATAGATGTCAAAAGAAACAGTGGAAAAGATAGCAACAATTGAAAATGCAACAAAAAAGCAAGTGATTGAGGCAATCAAGGCAAGCAAAAAGGAACATGATTCATTAGAACAAAAAATAACTGTTTCCATTCAAGACGTCGTCAAAGACAGTACTTCAGAGATAATTGAAAAGATGGATTCTAAAATTCCAACATATGTTCAACTGTATTCTGACCTGTACAAAAAATACCTACACATTGCAAGCAATTTCTGCACCACTTCTTATTTGACTCAAAAAGAGATCTGCGACAAGATGGGAGTAAATGATGTAAGGTTTGCAATGTTTGACGCATATTTGGAATCAATCAAAAAAATGGTCTTACTTCAAATAGACATGAACGAAAACATGATCCAGGCCTATGTAGGTCACAGGCTAACTGTATTGGACTGGTATGATCAGATGATCAATGGAGGTATTGTCAATTTTGCAAAGATGCTTTCCATGTTTGATAATTTCAAGAAATAGCATCACATAACTAAAAAACAAGATAATATTTGGACCCAATAGAATACAATTGGCTTCATTAAAAAGAGAAATCGGAATCTTTGGGGCAGCCTCTATTGGTATTACAAACATCATAGGAGCTGGGATATTTGTCCTAAGTGGTGTAGCCGCAGGTCTTGCGGGACCTTCAGTGATTCTCTCCTTTTTGATTGCAGGATTTGTTTCACTTTTAACTGCATTTTCATCAGCAGAACTTACATCATTTATTACTGAAACAGGTGGAGGATACGCCTTTACAAAAAGAGCATTTGGAAGGTTTTGGAGTTTTCTTGTAGGATGGGTGGGGTATTTTGATTCCATCGTAGGTGCAGCATCAGTATCTGTTGGGTTTGCAGCTTATTTCACAACACTCTTTGGACTAGAGGGGGCAATGCCTCTAATTCTTGCTGCGTTTTGTCTTCCAATTGCAATGCTTGTCTTAAATTTAATCGGAATCAAGGAAGTGAGTCGAGCAGCATCAGGAATAGTAATGGTTAAAATTTTTGCTCTGGTGCTAATCTTGTTTCTTGGTGGCTTTTATCTATCAAGTCATTATAATGTAAGCCATTATACGCCATTTTTTCCAAAAGGAGTTCAAGGAACTCTTAATGGTTCTGCCATCATCTTCTTTGCCTTTGTGGGTTTTAATATAATCAGCATGATGTCCGAAGAAACAAAGAATCCAGAGAAAACAATTCCAAAAGCCATACTTCTTGCGTTTGCTGTTACTTTTGTTCTGTATGTAGGAATGGGATTGATTGAGGTCGGTGTCTTGGATTGGCAAAGTCTGGGCCAGGCGGCATCTCCATTACATGATCTTGTTACAAAAATTTCAGACAATAGAATCATAATTGATTTTGTTTCATTTGCGGCCCTTATTGCAACAGGTTCTGTTACCATGGGCTCTATAGCCGGAACATCAAGAGCTAGCTTTGCAATGAGCAGAGACGGACTATTCCCAAAACGGTTTGCCTATATTCACAAAAGATTTGGCACACCATTTGTTGCCATAATAGTTAGCGGAATTGCAATTGCAGTCATTGCAAGTATTTTTTATGAAAGCATAAGCATCATCGCATCAATTTTTAATTTTGGAATATTACTTACATACATCCTAATTCACCTCTCTCTTATCAAATTAAGAAAAAAAGAACCAGATGCAAAAAGAGGTTTCAAGGTGCCCCTTTATCCGATTGTTCCAATATCTGCAATTTGCAGTTCTATTCTTTTGATGTATTATCTATCTGACACTGCAAAAATTGCTTCAGCAATATGGATAGTCATAGGTGTCACATTGTATATAGTTCTCATTAGAAGATCAAATTTGAAAATCTGAATCATTTGACGTGAATTTATCAAAACAGTTTATGTGATATCAATGGACACCGTTCTGTAGGTACATATCATGGAAAAGAGGTCTCAAAACATGGATTCTAATAATGAAAAGGCAATAGAGACTAAGAATCTAACAAAAATTTATCATGGCGATATAAGGGCAGTTGATGATGTAAGTTTCTCAGTTCAGCCAGGTGAGATATTTGGTCTACTTGGTCCAAACGGTGCTGGCAAGACTACAATAATCAAGATGATTGTAACTCTCACCCGCTCTACTTCAGGTATCTTGCGAGTTTTTGGAGTATACTCTTTGAAATCTCCAGAGACTGTTAGAAGCATGTTGGGATATGTACCACAGAGCATCTCAGTTGATACGGATCTTACAGGATATGAAAATCTGCTAATATTTTCTAAACTATCCTATGTTGACAAGAAGGAACGTGGTGGGAGAATAAAGGATGCACTAGAATACATGGGCCTAACTGAAAGAGCCAAGGATCTTGTCAAGCATTATAGCGGTGGCATGATGCGCAGGTTGGAAATAGCCCAAGCTCTTGTTAATCGACCAAGAATTTTACTTTTAGACGAGCCAAGCATTGGCCTTGATCCTGCGTCAAAGATGCACGTATGGGAGAGCATAAAGCAACTCAAGCAAAAATTTGGCACTACAATTTTAATCACAACTCATGACATGAGTGAGGCAGACGAGCTCTGCGACAGAATAGCAATCATGTCAGATGGAAAAATTGCAGTTTTAGGAAGTCCCACAGAATTGAAGAAGTCTGTTGGTGGAGACGTAATAACAGTAAATCTCACTTCGGCTCATCCAAGCATTACATTTCCAAAAGAGATAGGAACAATAATGCACAGTAATGAAAAATCCATTCAAATTTTGGCCGAGAATGGGGAGATTGCAATTCCACTTGTTAGTAATTTCTTTAGAGATCAAAAAATTACAATAGATTCGATTTCAATCAACAGACCAAACTTGGATGATGTTTTCATGAAATATGCCAAAAGGAGACTACATGATGAAATCTCTCCCCATGCAATCAGCGCGCGTCGTGATTTTGTGAGGCATACAAGATGAACATTGGAAGATTTCTTTCAAGTTCTGTTACAGTTGCAGAGATGGAGGCAAGAAAGATACGCCATGATACAACAGAGCTTTGGATAAGAATAGTCCAGCCTGCACTATGGCTAATAGTTTTTGGTGTTACTTTTAACAGCATCAAGGCGATGCCAACTGGTAGTTTTTCGTACATACAATTCATCACTCCTGGAATCTTGGCACAGTCTGTTTTGTTTATAGCAATTTTTTATGGCATTACAGTCGTTTGGGAAAGAGATGTAGGAATAATTACCAAGTTATTGTCCACCCCATCTCCTCGCGCATCAATTGTTTTGGGTAAATCACTTTCTGCAAGTCTTAGAGGTTTATTTCAAGCAGTAATGATATTTGCTTTGGCACTTGCACTTGGAGTCAAGATACGACTAGATCCACTTGACATATTGGGGGTTTTTGCAGTGGTGATTTTGTTTGCCATGTGCTTTTCTAGTCTTTCCATGTTGCTTGCATCATTTATGAAAACTCGAGATAGGATGATGGGAATTGGCCAGGCATTGACCATGCCACTTTTCTTTGCAAGCAATGCCATCTACCCAATTTCAGTAATGCCAGTTTGGCTCCAGTATGTATCCAAAGTAAATCCACTAAGCTATGTAGTGGATGCAATGAGGTCCATGCTGCTGTCTGGCAGTTATGAAAATTTACCAATTGACATATTGGCATTACTTGTTGCTACTGTAACTTTTGTAGCACTTGCTTCAATGACAATTAAGAGATTGTTGGAATGATTTTCGTAAATCCATCAAAGGTCCAAAATTGTTTTAGTATTGCATCAAGTCTCACAGGACTCAAACCTTCATAGAATTACGACCTGAAAGATTCATTTGTGTTTTTTCTTCATATCCGTAAATCTAACCGGTTAGCAATCAGTTTTATAATCTTGGAACATATCCACAACAATGGCAAAATACCAAGTCAAGAAAATCCTAGTTCCCATGGATGGTTCAAAGAACTCGTTTAGAGGACTAGATACTGCAATAATTCTTGCACGACAGTGTGGGGCTACAATTACAGGACTATTTGTTATGCCCATTTATCCGAAATCATTTATGCCAATAACATATGCTAAGGAATACCTTACAAAAGCTGTCAAAGAGTTCATGGAGAATGCTAAAAAACGCTCTGCTCAAAATGGCATAGTCTTTGTTGGAAAGACCATAATTGGAAAAGAATCATCTGAGATAATTGATTTTGCTGCAAAAAACAAATTTGATATCATAGTGATAGGAGCGAGAGGTCTTGGTAGTGTAAAAGAAGCATTTCTTGGCAGCGTATCGCATGCAGTAGTTCACAAATCAAAGATTCCAGTATTGATAGTAAAATAACAGGAAAAAATATCATTATCAGGATAAATCGCTTGTAGTGACATTAGTAAAAGCAAAGGTGCCGCCGGCAAGACTTGAACATGCGACAGCTCGGTCTTCAGCCGAGTGCTCTCCCGGGCTGAGCTACGGCGGCACATTCGATTCTCAAAGTATTCGGGAATTAAAGTGTGTCTCTCCTATTTTTGCCAAGCAACATCAGAAATTTTTTTTCTTTTATTTATTGTTCTGGCTACCACAAAAAGAAGATCTGATAATCTATTCATGTAGATCAAACATTCATTGTTTATCTTGTCTACCTCTGACAAGTTTACTACACTTACCTCAGCTCTTCTACAGATTGCTCTTGCCAGATGAACCTGCGATGCAACCAAATCCCCTCCAGGCAAAATGAAAAAAGTTATTGGGGATAGTTTTTCCTCTAACCTATCAATCTCTTTTTCAAGAAACAATACCATTTCAGGTGTGACCCTGTTTGACTTGTTATTCAAATTTGGATTTGCAAGGTCTGCGCCAACTACAAATAAATCATTTTGTATTTTTGTCAACAAATCACGAATATCTTTTCCTAATTTTGAAGACAGGACAATTCCAAGAGCGGCATTAAGTTCATCTACCATACCATAAGTTGCAATTCTAGGGTTTGATTTTTTTACTCGCTTGTTTCCAATCAACCCAGTAGTTCCATCATCGCCAGTTTTAGTATAAATTTTCACAGTTACATACTAGTGATTCTTGTCATTTTAATCTTGTTTGAATATATTGACATTTTAAAACTGGCAAATAGACTCAAAGATTAAAACAGGCTGCAAAGAGAATGATTACTTGTATTGTTTGACTTTTTCTACCTAGTATCAGAACTCAAAAGAGTACCACGTAAGGGATGGATAAGCAAAGTCGGCATTGAACATCCCGAGTCAGTGGCAGACCATTCTTACGGCACTGCAATCATGGCAATGGTTTTGTCAGACTCGCACAAATTAGATACAGAAAAAATTCTAAAAATGGCACTTCTTCATGATCTGGCAGAATCAATCACGGGAGATTTTATGCCAGAAGAAATCTCAAAGGAGAACAAGAAAATAGCAGAAGGGGACGCCATGAAAGAGATTCTTGCCAAGCTGCCAAACAATCTTGCAGAACAATATGATACAATATGGCAAGAGTACATTCAAGCAAATACAAAAGAGTCTATTCTCTTACATGAAATTGACAAGCTAGAGATGGCCATCCAAGCTGCAAAATATTCTTCCGAAGGATTTTCAAATGAAAAATTAAGTTTGTTTGTAGACTCGGCAAAAAAAGAGATAAAATCAAAAGAACTTTTGGACATACTTGATACACTATCGTATAAATAACTAGAACTGGTTTTCCAATCATGCAGTATTTTGTCGCACTAAAAATTGGTGAGAAAAGAGTCAAAGAGTCACGCGAGTATCTCAACAAGTTGTGCAATGATCAGGCAATGCCTGCTTTAGCACTAAGAGATAACAAGACCAATGTGTGGGAACCAGTAGGAGAGGAAAATCTGTATGCAGTTCTAAATAACACTGGAGGATATGTGCTGTCAGATTCTACTGGATACATGATAGTAATTTGTGATAAAAATGGAATTTCTAAAGCGCTTGTTCGAGGTCTTAACGCTGAACGCAAAGACGCCATTGTTGCAAGAATAAAATCAGATAACATGCAAGAGCACACGGGCGATGTCGTTCTTCCAGTTTAATGATTTTATTTTCGAGATTGTTGACAAATAATTGACACCAAGATTAAATTAGTACAAATGCTGAATCTCAGGAAATGGCCAAGAAATTCACCCATGAGATAGAGGTAAAAGGTCATCTCATTGATTCCATGATACTAACCAAAATTTTTGATGTCATCATGGACCTCAAGGGAGAGTTTCAAGTACAAGAGTTCAGGGTAGGCAAGCGCAAAAAAGATGAGAGTTATGCAAAACTTACAATTCAGGGTCAATCACAAGCAGCACCTTGACAAAATTCTAGAAGCAATATACCGTGAGGGCGCAACATCCAAGATTCAGCAAGAGATCTCGCTAAAACCTGCACAAAAAGACATGGTAATGCCAGATGATTTCTACAGTACTACTAACAATCATACCGAAATATTTCACAAAGGAAAATGGATCAAGGTAGAAAACATGATGATGGACAAGTGCATCACTGTTAAAGAAAACAGGGCATTTTGCACTCCAATTAGAGATGTAAAAAAAGGAGACAAGATAATTGTAGGTGAAAAAGGAATACGCGTCACTCCACCTGAAAGACCAAGAGAGGGTGTAAATCTATTTCAATTCATGAGCAGTGGTAGCTCAAGTGAGAGACCGACTCAACACATTGCAAGAAAAGTAGCAGAGGATATATACAGAATAAAGAAGCAAGGAGGAAAGATTGTTCTTGTAGGAGGTCCTGCAATTGTACACACCGGGGCATCTGATTCCATTGCAATGTTGATCAGAACTGGATTTATCAATGCAGTTCTTGCAGGAAATGCACTTGCAGTTCACGATATAGAATATTCAACTCTTGGCACATCACTTGGAATGAATGTACAAGATGGCACACTTGCAGTAAGAGGGCACAGAAATCACATGCAGGCAATAAATTCAGTCTTCAAAGCAGGGTCAATTCCAAAGATGGTAGAAAAAAAAGTATTGACAAAAGGCATAATGTATGAATGTGTGAAAAACAAAGTTCCGTTCGTACTAGCAGGCTCGCTAAGAGATGACGGCCCACTGCCAGATGTTATTACCGATATGACAGTGGCTCAGCGAAAATACAAGGAAATAGTAAAGGATGCAAAACTTGTCATCATGGTTTCAACAATGCTTCATTCCATTGCCACAGGAAATATGCTACCTGCTGATGTCAAAGTAATTGTAGTGGATATCAGTCAGCCAACTGTAACAAAGCTTATGGACAGAGGTACATGGCAGGCACTTGGCATAGTAACTGACGTAGGAGCATTTTTACCTCTAGTGACACAAGAGATTCAGAAACTAACCAAACGTCACTAAGATCACACTAGAAAATCAGATTCAACTTCAACAAGATCCAATCATTGAAATGACAACATGATTATCATATGTGATAGTAATGGTGTGGTTTTAATTTTTGAGTAAACAAAAATTACAAGTGCAATCTGGAAAAGAAAGAGCAAACCAAATTGTTTGGTTTGTAAAGAATTATCCAGTTCCTATTCTTGCCCTCATCGGACTATTCATAGGCGGAATATTACAAGTATCACATGAAGAACAAGCAGGAAAAGTTGCATGGCTTGTCACTCTAATAGGCGGAGGGATTCCCGTAGTTTGGCAAACTGCCCGCGAAATTTTGCACAAACACTTTGTTGCAGACATTGTTGCAATGCTTGCAATCATAGTATCCATCATACTCAATGATGCATTTCCAGGTGTGATAATTGTCTTGATGCAATCAGGCGGAAAAGCATTAGAGGATTACGCATACAGACGAGCTTCATCTTCACTTGACAATTTGTTATCAAGGGCACCAAGGATTGCACATAGAAAAATAGACCACGGTATAGAGGAAATTCAAGTATCTCAGATAAACATAGGCGATATTTTGGTCATCAAACCTGGGGATTTGATACCAGTAGACGGCGACATATTGAGTTTGCAAGCACGTATTGATGAATCATCATTAACTGGAGAACCATTACCAAAATCAAAAACTTGTGGTGACCAAGTATTTAGTGGAACAATAAGCATTGGTGATGCATTTGATATCAAGGCTACAAGAAAAAGTGATGAGAGTCAATATTCAAAAATCGTAAAACTTGTAAAAAAAGCCCAGCAGGAAAAGGCACCAATTCAGAGAATAGCAGACAAGTATGCAGTATGGTTCACACCCCTCACACTTGCAGTAAGTACAGTGGGATGGTTGGTTACCAATAATTTTGAAACAATATTGTCAGTACTAGTTGTAGCAACTCCATGTTCACTCATCTTTGCTACACCTGTTGCAATAATCAGTGGAATAAACAAGGCTGCAAAAACTGGGATAATAATCAAGACAGGTGCTGCTATTGAACAAGTAGCAAAAACTCAAGTTGCAGTGTTTGACAAGACTGGAACTATAACATTTGGAACTCCAGTCGTTGAGAGAATAATCTCCTTTGATGGGAGAACTTGTGATGAAATATTGTTAAAAGCTGCAAGCCTTGAGCAGCTTTCATCTCATCCAATCGCTGCAATGATAGTTCAAAAAGGAAAGGAAAAGTTTGAGAAATTACTAGTACCAGAAAATTTTCGTGAAATATCTGGCGCTGGCGTAGAAGGAAGAATAGGCCAGGATCATATAATGATAGGAGCTCCCAGCATATTTGAAAATTCGGGGGCAGATATTTTTGATGGCGTAAACTCTGCAGCAGACCAGATAAAACAGGATGGGAGAATGATTGCATTTGTTGCATTAAATGGAAAACTATCGGGGGCAATTCTATTTGATGATAAGATACGACCAGATGTGAAATCCATGATTCAGAGACTACAAACCATCGGAATAAAGAAAACTGTTTTGCTTACAGGAGATATCAAAAATAATGCAAGACACATTGCAGAACAGGCAGGTATTACAGATTACGAGGCAGAACTTGTTCCTGAAGAAAAGGTGGTTGCAGTAAAAAAACTAAGACAGGAATATGAAAATGTTATCATGGTAGGAGATGGAATTAATGATGCACCAGCTTTAGCAGCATCAACAGTTGGAATTGCAATGGGTGCAAGGGGAACTGCCATCTCTGCAGAAGCTGCAGACGTGGTATTGTTAGAGGATAGCGTATCAAAGGTGGTAGATACAATTGAGATTGGCAAAAGGACAATCTCTGTTGCAAAACAAAGCATCTTTGTTGGTCTAGGTGGTAGTTTTTTCTTTATGGGCATAGCAATGTTTGGACACCTCCCTCCAGCTATAGGAGCGTTACTTCAAGAGGTTCTTGATGTCAGTGTCATACTAAATGCATTACGTGCAAGATAGTATCTTTTCGATAGACTAGTACTGAGATTTTTTTGTAAAAAATAGATTCATTCATTTCAACCAGGTTAGAAACATGACTGCTACTGAAAATCCCATAACTACAACAGTAATCCAACCAACGATATTAGATATCTTTCCGTTAGTTCTGCCCTCAAGAATTTTCTTATCATTGCCAATTTTCACAATTACAACAAGAAGTGGAACAGCAATAATACCATTGATTACGGCTGCATATATCAGCGCTTTAATCGGATCAACATTTGTAAAATTTATCCAGAGTCCTACTACAGTTGATACTGCAATAATCATGTAAAACCCCTTGGCTTGTCTGAATTTTTTACTCAGGCCTTGCTTCCATCCGAATTGCTCAGATAATGCATATGCCGATGAACCTGCAAGTACTGGTATTGCAAGCAGTCCCACACCTATGACCCCCAAAGCAAAGATGGTTTTTGCCAACTCTCCAGAATGAGGAAATGTTTTCACCAGAGGTTCAAGTGCCATTGCGGCCTGATCTGCTGTAGATATATCGGTTAAACCATGGACATGAAGCGTTCCAGCAGTAGTCATTATGATAAACCACATGATTATTTGGGAAAATGCCATCCCAATTACAACATCTTTTCTCATCGTCTTGATTTCTTTATTTCGAATTTTTGGAATACCTTCCCCGATATTTTTTATTTTATTTTTTGTAACGTCTTCCTCAGCTTCTGTAGACGTTTGCCAGAAAAACAGATATGGTGATATGGTAGTGCCAAATATTGCAACAAACAACATTGCAAAAGATGGAGTAAATTCAAAATGAGGAACTATGCTTGCTATTAGAATTTCAGTCCAGTTTCCTCCAACAATAAATCCAGTAATCACATAAGCAAGCAAGCTCAGAGTCAGATACTTGAGTATAGTAACGTATTTCCTATAAGGTATGAAGATTTCCGCACAAATAACAAGTGCAGTAAAAAGTATAGTTACAATAACTATTGGCAAATGCGGAAAAACAAGTTTTACTGATGCCGACATTGCACCAATATCTGCACCAATGTTTATCGTATTTGCAATCAAAAGCAGACTAATGATTGGGTAGACTGTTTTTCTTGAATATCTTTTTTTTACAATACCTGCCAATCCACTTCCAGTAACAAGTCCAATACGTGCGCACATCTCCTGAATTACAACCATGAGCGGAAACTGAAATAATGCCATCCATATAGTGGCAAAACCAAATTGTGCACCAGTCTGGGAATAAGTCGCAATTCCAGAAGGATCATCATCTGCGGCTCCCGTTATCAATCCCGGTCCCAAGATCCTAAAGAATGATTTTATTTTCAATAATCGTGATTTTGACATCTATTGCATATTTGGCCTAATTGTTAATATTGTTTGAAGACAAGTTATGGCAGAATTATTTAAGACTCTTTGGCCTAAATCCATAACTACTCATGATCTCTGCCACCTGGTAATCTTCAACCTGATCAAAGGATTGGTAAAACTCTCCAACTGCACCAAAGGCTACAGGAGCGTCCAATACAACAACTTCTGCCATTTTTGACAGCCTCTCAATTGTATCTCTTGGCCCTACTGGAATTGCCACTATTACTCGCTTTGGCTTTTGTTTTTTTATCCATTCTAATGCAACAAAGACTGTTGCACCAGTAGCAATACCATCATCAACAAGAACAACGGTCTTGTTTTTTAGATCATAGTCAGTTCTTCCTCTAAATTTTACTAGTCTGTGCTCTATCTCTTCCATTTGTTCTGCAATTTTTTCATCCAGATAATTTTTTGGAATGCTTAATGCGTTTATCAATTCAGAGTTTGGAAAAAAACTACCATCATGTGCTACTGCCCCTATTGCAAGTTCCGGATTATATGGCGCTCCTACTTTACGTGAAACAATGACATCAAGTGAGAGTCCCAAGGTTTTTGCAATCACATCTCCCGTTACTACGCCCCCACGTGGAATTGCCAAGATTATTGGATTTTCTTTTTTTACCCATTCTAGTTTCTTTGCAAGTCTTTGGGCAGCGTCAACCCTGTCTTTGAATATCAATCAGACTCTCCAAGATATTGTAAAAACCAGTTGCTTGCATGTTGTGCCACTTGTTCTAGTTTTCCAGGTTCTTCAAAAAGATGTGTAGCTTCAGGTATGATGATCAATTTCTTTTCAGATTTCATTTTAGCCATCGCCTGTTTGTTTAAATCTATAACATCATCATCATAGCCTCCCACTAGTAGTAGTGTAGGACATTTTACAGAGCCAAGATGCGGTCCAGCAAGATCTGGCCTTCCGCCTCTAGATACCACCGCCTTGACTACTCTAGGTCTCTCAGCTGCTGCCACCAAGGCTGCTGCTGCACCAGTACTTGCACCAAAATATCCCATATTCAGGTTCAAGTTCCCAAAACTTTTCAAAAACCAGTCAGTAGTTTCGACCAATCTTTGTGAGAGCAATGGTATGTCAAATCTCAAATGTGCAGTTTGCAGGTCTACTTCTTCCTCTTCCCTAGTCAACAAGTCAAATAACAATGTGGCAATTCCCTTTTGATTTAATTCTCTTGCAACAAAACGATTTCTCGGACTCGTTCTACCACTGCCACTGCCATGTGCAAAAAGTACAATACCAATAGAATTTTCAGGTATTGAAAGATTTCCCTCCAACTTAACCAAGTCTAATTGAATCTCTACAAATGTAGAATCCTTTTCACTTTTTGTGAATCGATCCATATCCTACCATGCCATCCAATATCATCACATGATCCTCATCCTTACAACAAACACACTTGAGTTTTATACAATCTCTAGCTATTCCATGGTCACATGTTTTACATGTACATACCACATCTCGAGGCATTTGTTGAGTTGTATCTTTATTCATGTTTGTAAGAGATAATGTAAAAATTCAATGAATCCATAATCAGTACACATTCCATGAAATTATAATTCACATTATAAAATATTTGAAGCCAATCCCAGATTATCACCAGTGATAATTAATCAAGTTGCACATGTGCATAAGAAATATTCACGTTATCATCGATGAAATTGATAAACTGATTTAATTCCAAGCAGTATCAAAAAGCAGTCATGAGTAAATCATACAGCAACATCCTAGTTCCATATGATGGTTCAACATATTCTCAAAAGGCACTAAAGATGGCAGTCAACATGGCAAGTGAGTTTGATTCTTCATTATATTTGGTAAATGTCATAGATGTGAGTGCAGTTAGCCCACCTGGCCAGATTCGTTCAAAAGACACTAGAAAGACTCTAGATCAGATAAAGAGTACGGTCAAAACTTCAGTCGAATCATACCTTCAAAAAATACAAAAAGATTATGGAGATTCAGGAGTAATTGTAAAAGGATTTGTTCTAGAAGGGGATATCACGGGAAAACTATTGAAGTTCGCAGAAGACCGCAATATTGATCTAGTAATAATAGGAAGTAAGGGCCTGTCAGGAGTTTCCAAGATAATGACGCTTGGAAGTGTGAGTAGAAAAGTTTCAGAACTTGCAAAATGTCCAGTAATCATTGTTCGTTAGCATGACAAATCAGGGAGGAGTTATTCCCGTATCAATTTGTCCTTTTCTATTAATCATATAAATTCCAAGAATCATCACACAGATTGCAATAATTTGATATGCACTTATTTGTTCATGTAGAAATAGAACTGCAAAGATCAAACCAAATACAGAAGATGTTGCAAAAATAACTATTGTTTTGACGACTCCTATAATGTGAAGCGCTTTTAGGAAAAAGAATAATGACAAGGCAAATCCAACAATGCCAAGCAAGAGTACAAAAGGTATCTCATTAGAAGGTATCAAAAATGGAATATTTGCTGCAAATACCACTACTAGTAGAATAGTTCCCCCTATGCCTGACTTGAGTTGAGCTGATTTTTAGTACGTCAATTCTTTTTGTAATTATCTTGCTTACATTGTTATCAATTGCCCAAAAAAGTGCAGAGCCTATTACCAGTACACTTCCAACATCGAGATTAAAATATGAATCAGAAAACTTTAGATTGCTTGTAACAACCATTGCGCCCACCGTAACCATTGAGACTGTGGACATGTCTGAGAATTCAAAGTCCTTTCATTGTCGAGCTAGTTTTCACTGCATACGATACGATAATGAAATCAATAAGTAGTTGGTATGAACAGAGACAGGAATTATTACCTCAACGTCTAGTAGTCCACCCACGCCGATATCTACACCTACGCCAACCCCAATAAGAGCTGCAAGGAGTTAGGCCTGAGGTTTTCCAGGGGTACATAGATAAAAATTAATATTCAAGATGAAGTTAAAAGAAAGTATTTTGTTGCTTTGATGGGATCGTGGGGGGGAGATGGCCCATTGTTGACTTCCCCGAAACCATGGCGGTATAATAATGGATTAAATTCAGTTTTGATGTATATTATGGCTACAAAAAAATGGGATTTGACGGGAGAAGAAGCCACCCAAATTGTGGAGGTAAAAAGAACTCTTTCCCTTCAGAAATTTGAATGAAGACATTATAGCATACAATTTCGATTTTCAAATAACACTTAGATGGCAAAATATTTAAAGAACCAAAAAACATTAAACTTAAAAAGTAAAGTAGTGCCAATGAAAATACTTCAAATATGCCCATTATTCCCCCCTTCTCCAGCTAATACTGGTAGTGGTGTTACACATGTCGTATATAATGTCAGCAAGGAACTTGTTAAAAAGGGACACGAAGTCTCGGTGTATACAAGTGCAGTACTCGACGACTTCAAGACGAAGATGGATCATTTCAAAAATCCAACAAATGTAGATGGTATTGAGGTGTATTACTTCCCTGAAATAATGCACTATCGCATTTTCTATTTAACTCCAAAAATAATACCATGCATAAAGAGATCTTTAAAAAATTTTGATGTTATCCATATGCACGATGTTCGCAGTTTTCAAAGTATTATATGTCATTACTACGCTAAAAAATATGGAGTTCCCTATGTCCTACAATTGCACGGTTCTGCCTTAGGAACAATTAGGGAGAACAAACTTAAGTGGATAATAGACACCGGATTTAGCAGCAGAATAGTAAAAGACTCAGATAAAATGATTGCTATAACCAAAACAGAGTCAGATTATTACAAAAATATTGGCATTTCCGACGAGAAGATAGAAATCGTGCCTAATGGAATTGATTTGTCAAAATATACCACGTTGCCAAAAAGAGGAGAATTCAGAAGAAGATACAGAATCGAAAACGATGAGAAGATAATTCTGTATCTAGGCAGACTAAACAAAACTAAGGGCATCGACTTTCTTGTTGAAGCATTTGTGGATTTATTAAAGCAGATCGAGAACAGCAGACTTGTTATAGCTGGGCCTGATGACGGGTTCCTCGCCGCACTAAAAAAACAGGTTCAAGACTTTGGCGTTAATGATACTGTTCTATTCACAGGTTCACTTCATAGAGAAGACAAACTAAGGGCGTATGTTGACGCTGATGTTTACGTTTTGCCGTCTCCGTATGAGCCGTTTGGCCTTACGTTGCTTGAAGCGGGTGCCTGCGGTGTTCCCGTTATCGCCTCTAACAGATGTGGTATAGCAAATCTCATTAAACAGTTCGGGTATGTTGTAGAGTGTGACAGCAACAAAATACGTGATGCTCTTCTTAAGCTGCTAAATGATGATGAACTAAGAGCAAGATTAGGAGAGATAGGCAAAGATTTTATCAAAAATGAATTCGGGCAGGATAAAAGTATTGACAAACTAGAGAGAATTTATGAAGGCGTAAAAGTTAACGCTATTATCGAAGAATCGTAATAATGCGATCTGTTTAGCATGTGATGTTAGGAGTACGTTAATTAAAAGTGTTTATATCCGATGGTCTACCAATATATAGAGGTATCAATATCTTATCCAAAAGCTGCAGGCAAAAAAGAAGATGTTGTGAGTTTAAACGATAATATATCTAAACATCGTTCCTCAGAATTAACCATCCTTAAAACTTTTACCACATATAGCCATAGGACGGAATTTTACGATAATTTCGTCTATAGAAAACAATAGACTGAATCAAATCTTATTTGCCAGAGAAAAATTATGAGGATTGCGTTTATCACGTATGAGTTTCCTCTCAGAGTTGTTTTTGGGGGCGCAGGTAGATACGCAATAAACATAACCCGCGAGCTAGTAAAGTTAGGCCATCAAATAGTTGTTTTTACTCCTGAAGACCATGGCTTACAAGAAGAACAACGTGATTTTGGTAATTTGGAAATAGTACCGAGTAAAAACTTACAAACGAGTGCCTTTAAAAGCGCTGCAGTTTTGGTTGAATTTGCCTAAGGCCATAAAAAATGTCGAAAGAAAGTCTAGGTTTGATGTGCTCCATTTTAATGGATACAGTTATGGGTTTTTTAAAAAAAAGCTTTCTAATGCGGCCAACGTCATTACAATACATCATTTGACACAAGATGCAATTAGAAGCACCAATGCGAGTTTTATTTTTCGAGTCCTAAATTATAGCAGCGAACTCAACTCAATAAATCCGATAATTGAAAAAAGATGCGTAAAATTGGCAGATAAAATCATTTCTGTAAGTAATTTCACAAGAGAGCAAATCGTTAAGACTTACCACATACCGCCAGGCAAAATAGAGGTTATTCACCTCGGAAATGAATTAAGTGGCGATAGTTTTACTAAAAAAGAGATAGATGAAATAAAACATAAGTTAAATTTGTCAGCGAGTGCGATATTATTATTTGTTGGAAGGGTTAATGACAAGAGAAAGGGTCTTGGCACCCTACTGAGGGCATTCAGAGAAGTTTTGGAGACAATCGAATCAACCTTACTTGTCGTAGGAGATGGAGATCAAACTGAAGCGAAAAAATTATCAAAAGCTTTAGGGATATCCGAGAATATAGTATTCACAGGGTATGCTGATGATCTCACTTTGAAAAAATTTTATTCACTATGTGATATCTATGTGTGCCCTTCAAAATTGGAGGGATTCGGATTAACAATTCTAGAGGCAATGGCTGCTGGGAAGCCAATTGTCGCAACTGATGTTGGCGCACTACCTGAAATAGTTAAGAATGGGGAAAACGGAATTTTGGTGGCTTCCGATGATCCAGACGAGATGGCAAAGGCTGTAATTACTTATTTGAGCGATAAAAACTTGTCAGAAAATGTTGGTATGAGAAACGCAAAGTATGTCAAAGAAACGTTTAGCTGGGAAATTAGCGCAAAAAAAACCGAACAAGTATATAAAAATTGTGAGGTTTTAAACAATGTAAATCACGATTAAAGATTGTTGCAATTGTCACACATTTTAGTTATCACTACTCGCGACCTATTTTTAAGTTTTTTCTATTCTCCTGAACTCAAAAATTACAGACGTTTTAGCCGTCCTTTTGGTGTTAACGATAGTATGTCTAATTGGTGTACGGGTCGCTCACAATCAACGAATCAAAAGATCTTGATTTCCTATTACCTCAATCACTAGTTTTGACGTTTATAGTTAGGGCAGTTCCAAATATCAGAATGTCTTACCCGCTATTACATGACCCGTATCATCACTTTGTTACTACTTGAATATATTAGATTTGGAACGTTGAGTCCAGTTTTGGCACCATGGTCCTCTGGGTGCGAAAAAAATGGAACTTGTAGTATTTTCATTGACTCGTTATCTTCTGCGCTGTTTCTTTATCCTTTCGATTTTACTAAATCTTTTGGATGAATGAGTTGTTGTGCCTTGTGCTTAAACGTATGTTCTTTCGGTACAGAACCTCCTGTATTCCCTCTTATTACGATAAACAATACTAATCGACAGCCATTTCGCGCTCCTTTCGATTTTCCATTCATTTTTCCTCTTTATTCGTAAATGCGAATAACCCAAGAGCATAATTGCTTTGTGACGGTTTAACTGTTCTGGCTTCCGCCTCCTCACATTTAACCCAAATGTTTTCCTCATTGTTTTTAAAAAACTCTTCAAATATAATTTCAAAATTATTATAAGCATATTTTAACAGCTTACTGTTTTTGTTATACACTCGATGGAAGGGTGTTATTATTTTTTCCTCTCCATAGGGCAAGGTAATTAACAAAATACCATCTGGCGCAAGCATTTTTTTCACTTTCTCAAGGGTTTTAATATCTCCCTCTTGTAAATTCTTAGAGCCAAATCTATGTCCAAGACCGATGTGCTCTATAGTTGAACATAGTATATCACATCGTAAAATTTTTTTAGATCTATCGAAAGAAAATCGCCTTGAATATAATTAACTCCGTCATATGACAATGGAGATCGTCTGAGATCTATCCCGTCAACGCTAAAGCCAAGTTCTTCCATTATAGTGGTCAACGGTGATGGCACACAGCCGATGTCAAGAAGGGTTTTGTACCTTTCTTTATCCAGTTCTAATAAATTCTTAACGATAAATGCGTACTACAATGCATCTGTCACCATCAAGAGGATTTAATCGGCTAAGTTCAAAGACTGCAGACTGCATTTTCATACCGACCCTTAAACAGAGCGCATAAATTTTGTTCTGTAATTTTATCTTGAATCCCACCCACCTTGTTATCTGTTGACTAGAAAATTTATTAGCCTCATTTGATATTGTCGCCTTCTGTATTGTTTCCCTCTTGTTTTAGAATCTACTATATATTTGGGGTAGTCTTCATTTTTGATTATACCTCTCTTTATTTCTTAGCACGGGTGCAGAGGCAGTACCCTATTTCACGATTATCTGTAGCGTTTCCGAGGTCGTCCTGTAAAGTCGATTGCGGCTCTGACAAACCGAAGCTTATTTTTTTATTCGTTTTACAATTTCGACTAATTGACGCGCTCGATGTTTAAATGTATGCTCTTTCAGTATTCGCTTTCTTGCATTGGCTCCCAATTCCTGTATCATTTCTTCGTCATTAAGCAAGCACTCGTACGAATCTATCGCCTCTACCTCGCTGTTAACAACGATAATCTCTTTTCCCACTTCAAACCACTTTTCTATTCCATTATATGGTTGTGAAACGACACATGTACCAAAAGCAGCTAGTTCAAACGGTCGTGACGTTGATGAGGCGTATATACTGGCATGTGACCATCGTGTGATATTAAGATTAATCTTACTGCGACAACAAAACTCTCTCCATTCACTATATGAAAGAGGTCCCGTTACTGCCGCTTCACCCAAATTGATGCTGAAACCCCCGCCAGCAACTACAAACTTCGCTTCTCGCATCTGACTACTCGGGATTGTAATCAGTTTTTCCATCCACTCCTCACGCAAATCACTGCCGTGCCCATAGAATGAGACGTCTATATCCTTCTCAACGTTAACAGGAGTGCATAGGTCTGGATCAATACCATAATGGAAAGGCTGGACATTTTTGGCGCCCATGTCCACTAAATCGGGTATACATCCTTCAGAGTTGGTCAGAAAGGCGTCAAATTCAGAAAGATCCGCCCCGTTATAGTAATTAAATTTAAAACCTCTACTTACTGCATATTTTGGCAAGCTCGTAGGCATGTCTCCATCATAATAAATAACTGGGATCCCACTTGTTTGCTTGATGATGGATGGTATACCAGTCAGATGATTTATTGGCGCGTTCATAAAAAGGAGGCAGTCAATTCCTTCCTCTTTTTTTAAAACGTCAAGAAGAGCCTTTTTAAATTTACTCCGTACATTATGTTCTATTGAAAAATCAATAAAGGGGGAGAGGATGCTTTTTTCGCTCGGCGAAACACCTCTTTTTTTACGCCATTCCAAAAAAGAATTAAATATGACACTTTCACGATAACAGGGATTATCGTAAGTCCTCCACCATAAAGTGTCTATAGCTCTCCCGAGATAAGGAATGATAATGACTTCATTACCAGTTTCGTTTAGAGCTTTAAACAATTGCCACCACGCGGGAGTGCAACCCAAACGATGCTTAAGATCTAAAGCTGATGCGACCGACAGTATTTTCAAAATTGCATCACCCAATAAGGGACGTTTAACAACATATATAGCTTAATGTCGTGACACATATCACGCTACATTACAGTCATACGGGTGTAGAAGTAGCAACTTGTTTCTCGATCCATCTATAAGTTTTTTCGAGCCCCTCCTCGATACTAATTCGTGGCTCCCATCCTAACACTTTTTTTACTACAGTTAAATCTGCATTTCTCCCTCTTACTCCCTGAGGGGCGTTGAGGTTATACGTCTTTGTTATCTGTTTTCCAGAAATTGCAATTATGATGTCGGCAAGCTCGTTGATGCTTATTAGTCTATCTGAGCCGATATTAAGAGGGTTACGGTATTCTGACTCCATGAGCGCGAGTATTCCCCTGCAACAATCATCTATATAACAATAAGATCGCGTTTGTTTTCCATCTCCCCAAACTTCAATTTTTCCGGGGTTGGAAGCCTCAACGACTTTCCTGCAGAGCGCAGCTGGTGATTTCTCTCTTCCTCCGACATAAGTTCCTTCTGGACCGTAAATATTATGAAACCGCGCTATCCTCATATCTAAGCCATAATCTTTACTAAACGCTTCAAGCATTTTTTCCGTATACAGCTTTTCCCATCCATAAAAACTATCAGGATCAGCAGGATAAGCATCACGCTCTTTAAGAGGGGTCGCTTCCAAAGTTTCTTGCTTATACGTAGGATAAGCACACGCAGACGAGGAGAAAAACAGGCGTTGAACTTCATTATCCACGCACGCCTTCATCATATGAGCGTTGATAAGGGTATTGTCATACATAACATCTGCACCAATGGCGGTTATAAACCCGATTCCCCCCATATTTGCTGCTAAATTAAAAACGTAATCCATATCCTCTGTTACCTGACGACAATTCCGTTCTTCTCGTAAATCCAACGTCAGTTTTTCTGAGTGATACGGTTCCCCAATATAATCATCCCACTTAATATCTACCGCTCGTACAAAGTTGCCTTGCCTCAAAAGTTCTCTTGATAAGTGTGAGCCGATGAAACCCCCTGCACCTGTTACCAAGACTTGTTTGTTTCGTATCATATTACTCCCGTCTCTAATACTCGGGGAAATGCTTATTCTTCAGTCACCTCTTATGATTAGGTAAATTTTATTCTTGGTGCATATGCGTTTAATTCAGCCTAATAATAAACTATGTTATAAACAGATCCATGTCCTTCTTGTTGCATACCCATTCATCTCCTTTACATAATATAGATACTTCTTGTAGACACTTCTGTGCAGAGAGATGCCATGGTTCTTTACGAGGTGCTCCTCTAAATTCTCCTACATTTAAATATAACAGTCCCACCATCAGTATAGGGCATCCCTGGATCAACGCATTGAAGATACGCTACATCAGGGTCATCAGGTTTTGTCAATCCAAGCTTTAATGGGCACCAGTCATGTTCGAGAATCGTCGTATAGTGGAGTAGAGTGGCAAGCGCGTGGGTGCATAAAGCGTCAGTCTTACCTACGAGTATTTCGGGATCGACAATAGTTATCTTATCGCCAACGCTGTGTACAGGACAACGACCCCGTATTTCGTGCACCGTAATCTCCAGCATACTATCACTACAACTCGGAAGGCTCCTACATAGCGTACTTTAACAATTGGGTTGCATTGACTTTCAAAGTCCCAAAAGAAGTGTCACTGAGATTCTCGTCTAAATTCATGCAACAACCTCGACATCGAATGCAAGATGATCCCGGTAAACGCCATAAATACTCCCATCAATGTGAGGAGAGCCATCAAAAGCGTCGGTCCAAAGAACAAACTTCCGCCATTGAAAAACGTTTGAAGAGAGACTAACCCTATCATAAGCCCTATAGTGAGAAATAGCAATCCAGGTACCGTGAAGTCGTAGAGCGGCCTCCTCAGCCCCATATCGTGTAGCACCAGCATCAGCACGCGAAGGCCGTGGGGTATCGGATGTGATTGGGACCGGCCCACATCGTATCGCACGCCAATCTCCACTTCTTTTATCCGCAAGCCTCTCTGAGCGGCATCTATCAGCATCTCGCTTTCTATAGAATGCGTGTCCGTCTGAAACCTGAATGATGACGCGGTATGTACCGCGAACGCACGAAAACCACTCTGCGTATCGGTGAGGCGCAGTCCGCTGTTCGCATTGGTTACGACATCGAGCACCAATTGACCAAGTCTACGGTAATGCGGGGTGTTTTTATCATTCCCGTTCAGATACCGACTGCCGTTCACGAGATCGGCTTCTCCCGCTAAAATTGGGGCTACCAGCTTCGGTATCTCTTCTGGATTGTGCTGCCCATCACCATCGATAAGCACGAGGATGTCATAATTAGACTCGCTTGCATACGAAAATGCGGTCTTTATCGCCGCTCCCTTGCCCAAGTTCCTCGGATGTGCAATAACGGCAGCTCCGGCACGCTTCACCACCTCCGCGGTATTATCGTTCGAGCCATCATCAATCACGACCACGTCGTCTGCGTATCGCAATGCACCCAACACAATACTCCCAATGGCAATTTCTTCGTTATGACATGGAATAGCAACCATAATGCTGATATTCACGTTTCTCGCCGCGATGGAACTGCCTTTGGACCCGTACGTCGCGATAGTGCTGTTAGTAACTGACTCAAATGAGATATTATCTACTTGTTGCTTGTTTATACTAGACGGTGAGGACTCAGCGCTGTCAAACATATTTGCGGACGTATTTCACAAAATTTGAATAAAAATAACAAACAAGACAGATAAAGTTTCCTATATGAATATTATCAACGGGCTACGTACATCGAGTCGTTTTCTTAAATAGTTAAAAATATACAATCTTGCGCATTCTCCCGAAGATTGATAATAATTGTCTATAACGTAAATGGTTCTGCAGTGCTACTCGCCGCCAAAAACTTTTTTTATAATTGGCAGCTCTCCACATTAGCTGCCATACTTGTTGATGCATGGGTCTTTTTTTCACCACACTCTGCACTCGAAGGGCATCGCCAGTAGCTTCATGTTGTTATCTTCACTATGTCATCTTCACTGCTGATTAAAATGACATTTACCGCTTGAGACTAACAATTCCTATAATCATCCGAGATTCACAAAACTGTATATATCGGTAACAAGATAGGTGAGTTAGACGATACAGTAAAGGATGTGTTCATCTTCGTTATAAAGCGCTTTCTCAACCGACTGAAGACTACATCCCTTCCAAAGCGGTAACGCCCGAAACCTCTCCATCAGTATGAAGGTTCAATGAGAAGCGCCTAGAGGCTTGAATATACACAGTAATACAACATCAACTGACGGAATAACCACAATCACCACGCAGAATCACCCTGCTAAGCTCATCAGAGAAGAGATCTAAATGCCAAGACGAAGCGATCGCAGACGAGATTTTCCAATGCAGCCCGGCCAAGAACCAACACGCGAACCGACCGGGGGAAGTTTTATGATCGATTTGGCTTCAGATCTCAAGTTGGCACTCGGCTTAACCATTATCACCGTTGCGTTCATCTTCGTTCCCTATATCAACGAGACGATCATCCGATCGGTCTTGGGCCTCGCCCTCGTGCTCTTCCTCCCCGGTTATACTTTTATCGCTGTCTTGTTCCCAGGCAAAGTCGACGTCGGCAACTTCGAGCGGGGAGCTCTGTCCTTCGGCCTCAGCGTCGCCCTTGTGCCGCTTATAGGATTCGCTCTGAACTACACGCCGTGGGGCATTCGACTCGTGCCTATCACTATTTGCCTCGGGGCCTTCACGGTAGTCTGCTCACTCGTCGCAAACGCGCAGCAGACTGCTGCTCCCGCGCACGAGCGCTTCTCAATAGATTTCGGACACTTCTTCAGCGAAGCAAAAAGGGGG
>CAVRLU010000019.1:0-33164 GCA_963722115.1 uncultured Nitrososphaerota archaeon | reverse complement strand
ATCTGATAAGTTTTACAAACTTTCCAGAATCTGAAGATGTCACAAGAGAAATCCTAAATGGGACCACTCATGTTGCATCTGTGTATTACTGTGAGATGGCTGAATTCAAATCTACTATCAAAACCCAATACAATCAAGAGATACTAGTTATCGATCAGTCAAATGAAATTCCGGTAGTTGCAATTGCTCAGTTTCTAAAGAAAAGGAAAAATTAATTCACAGTTAACATGCAACTGATTCTAGAATAAGATTTTAGTTAACTACAACGCTAGAATTGAATTGACGAATAATCTTTATTGTATCATCTGATAGTCGGACGGTATAAGCTGCTGCATTTGGGTCTGTTGACTGGGCAAGCGTCTCTGCAAACTGTGTCTTGTCCTTACCTCTCTGATACATTCCTCCAGATTCTTTTATGCATAATGGAAATTTTTGTAGCTTCAATCCACTCTTGAAAAGATGAGCAATGAATTTCATGTAGTTCTCAGGCGAATACCAATCTGTATTTTTTTCTTCACACAGCATTATCCAAGTGTCTATTGTATTTTGGAATAATGCTTTACTACGGAGTTCTTCCAGTTTCATTTCTGGATGATTAAAAGTCTGCTCTTTTCATCTTGGAGCCGCATCTTGGACACATTCCACCTTTGTACTTGTTATTGCATGCAAGACAGATGTATTTGACACCTTGACTCTGGCCAAAGAATCCTCCTCCAGCACCTCCTTCAGAGCCCATTCCACCCATCCGTTTCATTGCTCTGTTTCTTAAGAAGAGTGGGAATACTATGAAAATAGCCAATGCTGCAATCAAGCCATACGGGAATGGTAGTAGCATCTGTAAGCCTATGCTTACTGCAAGTGAGCCAAAAAGGAATATGAGATAAGTCTTATAATTAATCAACGCTAGTTGTTACATCAAAAAGCTTATAAATTTTTGTCATGATTCGTCCGAACTTATTGTGACCTCAAGAAGGTTTCCATCACGATCATATGCAAAAATGTCACCGTCTTCATACGGTGATTGTATGATAATTGAGACAAAACCAAAAAAATTGTGCAGATCAGTGACTGAGGGCTTGGCAACACCAGATGGGTGAGAATGAACAGTGCCTACATAGCTTGTGTCAAATGGTAGAAAAGAATGAGGAAATCCTGCAAAAGTAGGACCAGTATGAAAGAACGGGGGAATGACCAAGCCATCGACTAGTACTTTTCCCTTTCTTGATTTTCCACGAAGTATGAGAATGCATTCATTTGGATGATTCATCTTGCAATACGAAAGAATTCCATCTCTGACATCTTTCTTGATAGTTATGGTTCTCTGATGTTTTTCCGTCTTGAATAACATATGATGACTCGTATTGCCAAACTAATTAATCTTCAATATGGTATGATGGCGTTCTATTTTATTAGAATGATCTTTGAGTTTGTAACTCTGGCAAGATCTGATTCGATTTCTGATATGTGTTTTGCCAGTAGATTGTTATCGTCATTTATTTCATCTTCTAGTTTCTTTTTAATGGATTCCATGTTTGTAAAATCCATTTTCACTTTCTGCAAGATGTGTTCTTTTGATTCTAATGATTTGATATCAAAAACAATTAGATCCTTCTCAAGAGTTGATACTTTGTTTGAGTATGATTCTTTTAATGTGATAAATTCGTCTAATCGTGATATTGTCTCCTTTATTTGTTCTAAAGACTTGTCAGTATCTTTGACAGAAATAGAACTTGATGAAACTGACTTTGCAACTGCTTCTAGTATTTGTATTATGGTATCTTTGTTCTGAAGGGAAATTACTTCATATGGGTTAGAAACTAGTTCATCCATCATCTTCTTGACTGGTTTTTCAAATGCAGAGATGTAACTATACTTGTCAAGTGGCCTTGAAATCTTTGAGAACTGCATGTCTATGATATTTTTTATCTGATTTTTCTCAGAAGATAATGATTCTATGCTGTTTTTAATCTCAAGATATTTTTCATACTCTTTCATGGATTTCAAATCAAGTATCTGTTTCTCAAGTGATGTAAAATTATTTTTCAAGATTTCCAACTCTGAGATAATTTCTGATACTCTGTTTGTTTTTTGTATAATTTTATTTTTTTCTTCTCCAATTTTTTTACCCATATCAATAATCTTTTCACAATCGACTTTGAGATTTTCTACGAAGTTTATGGCAATTTGTAATTGGTTCCTCTTGCTTGCTATCTTGGCAATCTCATCCTTTAGACTATCTGCATACTTTTTTGCAAAAATATGGATTATTCTTGAATTCAATCCTAATACATCGCCTATTCTCTTTAGTGTTTGATTGATCTCAGTGTTGAGCAATATCGCCTGATCATACTTTGTGACATTTGTTAGACTGGATGATGTCTCTTTTTTTATGATGGATACAATCGAATCTTTTCCACGTTTTACAATTATCATCAAGTTTCTGTCAATGTCGTCTAGTTTCAAGTCATCAGACTCTAGGTGAAGAATTAATGAATGAATCTTTTTTTTATCTATCTCTACTTCGGCTCTGACTGACTTGGCAGTGTTGATGGATTCTGTAATGTATGGAGATTGAATCTCTTGAAGTATGCCTGGGATCTCTTCTAGATTGATTGTTCTTTCCTTTTGTGTTGGTGTAGTATGCTCTTGTGTTTTTTTCTTGCCAAATCCGAAAACCATGGTTGATACAATGTTCTATACTTGTGACAACGTTAAATATTGTGCAGAATCAATTACGCTGTCATGAGTGACATACGGTTAATCCTTGGTGGAGCAGCAATAATCTTTGCAGGTTTTATGCTTGGCGGTATGGCAAACTCAAATTATGCCCAGTTTGCAGTCCAACAGCAAAATTTTGATGAATGCTATGATTACTCTTCTGGGGTAGCAGTACATGTCAAATGCTCTGAAAAAAGTCAAGACTATGGGCTTTATCTTGCATTATCTGTTGGTCTGCTAGGTGCTGGTGGAGTAGTTATCTTCAAAGGAATACGCGGCAAATGGGACAATGATGTAAAAGACGATGAAATGTTAGGGTCAAAAAACCCGTAAGTGTCTTAATTGTTATTTAATTTATCTTAATTTTAGATCGTATTGTAATGGCTACTATACTTGATAGTATGAAAGTAATTGTGGTCAAGTACCCAAATTCTGAAACACTGGGAGGATTTGATATTTCCTTTACAGTCACAATTTGGTAACACCATTGTTTCTTACATCATCAATCAAAGACCGAAGTTTCAGAATTTTTCCATTATCTGACATATTCATCTTGACTGTGCCATTGTTTTGAGCATGATCTTGAAAGTTAATTGTAACCACCGCATATCCGTTGACTTGTATGCTGCTGCGGATGTCAGTGTCGGGCTTGTTTCTAGTGGGTGCCGGTCTTGTCCTGGCTAAATCTACTAGGAATTAAGAGGCAGATTGCGTCAAAGTGCATCAAAGACCTTCCAAGAAAGACTTTGATATTCTAACTTTGATTGTACATTTGATATTGAATACTTTACAATGCTATGAAATCCTTGGACTCAAACCAGGTGCTTCAATAAATGAAATAAAAAACGCATACAGAAATCTTGCTTTGCGTTATCATCCTGACAAGGATTCTTCGGAAGGAAATGAAGAACGATTTGTGAAAATCTCTGATGCCTATCAGACTTTGAGGATACAACATATCGGAGAATCAAAAACTATGCAAAAATTTGGAGATATTTATCCTGAAGATGCAGTTTATTCTTACGAGCAGGCTGAGAAATTACTTTTAAAACAAAAGTATGAGGAGGCAATTGTATTTTTTGATAAAGCGCTAGAAAAATTACCAAGATATGTTAATGCATGGCTCAAAAAAGGTGATGCATTGTCTAATCTTAACAGATATGATGAAGCACTTTATTGCTATGAAAAAGTTTTACAAATAAATCCTGAATCTGCAGATGCTTGGAATCTAAAAGGTATATGTCTATCTGATTTGAAAAGATACGAAGAAGCAATGGAGTCTTTTGATGACTCAATTTTGTTGGACCCAACACGAGCGTCTACTTGGAATTTTAAGGGTGTATGTTTTTTTATTCTTGAAAAATTTGGTAAAGCATTGGAATGTTTTGATAGAGCAACAAAGCTAAGTCCCGAGTTTGCAGTTGCTTGGCATAACAAGGGTGGCGTGCTTTTAAAACTAGGCAAAAAGAAAGAAGCAGACAAGTGTTATGAAAAGGCAAGGAAACTAAGACAGTAAACTGATAAAATTTTTCAATTCTTGAAATAAAATTTTAAGACGCTAGGTAGGGGCATTGTAAAATTAGTTAGACAACCTAACCGGTTAGAGTTTTCGGATACATCTATGATAGTTGGACAAAATAGTGAAATGAATGTTGAATTCTCCAAATTAAAATTAATCTTCAAAAATTAATTATTAATTATCGGAATTGATATTCCTGAGATGTCAATTACATCCGCTAATTTATCAGTGTCAAAATAAATGTCAAACTGCATATTGATGCCCAGTATGTTTATCTCGGACATACAACATGCTAAATTTTCAGCCTATGATGTCATAATTGTTACAAAAATGGGTTTGAAAATACTAGTGTCTGAAGATGATAAAGATCTAGCCGAGTCATACAAAATGATATTACAGGGAAGGGGTCATCTAGTCACGGTTACAACAGACGGTATAGAATGTTTACAAGCATATAAAAACAGTTTAAAACGTGGCAAAGAGACAGGGTCAAATTTTGATGTTGTTTTACTTGATCAACAAATGCCAGGGATGAATGGAATAGACGTTGCAAAAGCAATACAGCAGTTAAACCCACAACAGAGGTTAATTTTCATAACAGGATACAGCAACGAAGTCGTGAAAAAACTCGAAGAGATGGGTGAAAACATAGAGATTATGAATAAACCCTTTCAATTACAGGCTCTAATTACTCAGGTGGAAGGAAAATCACGTCTTATGTGGGATAAACAGATTAGTCAAGGATTCAAGAAATGGGATGGATATAGTGGAACCTCAACTCTTGAGGGATCAAGGAAGGTTATAGTAGAACCCAACAAGAGCACGAAAATTAATGTCGTAGAATATTCTGTCAAAGACATAAAAAGGCAAACAGAAGGAAACGATCATACTATATCCATACAAGAAGCTATACTAAAAATAGCAGACCGAATAAATCTCTTGGCTTTAAACGTAGCAGTAGGAGCTGTAAGGGTAAGAGAGGGAGAAAAAGGATCCATAGTTTTTGCAGACGAAGTAAGAAGACTTGCTGAAGGTTCTGCAAAGGCATCTGAAGAAATCGACGTATTGATAAAACATATACAGAAAAATACAGAGACATCTGTCACTAATGTAGAAGGATAAAAATAGTAGAACCTTAGCGCATGTAAAATCCAATACACTAGGAAAAGCGGTTAACTTACAGAAGATTGTTTGACCACTTTTCTAAAAAAAATCAGATGTAACGATCCTATTTTTTAACTCATCTAAGGCAATCGTAATCTTGCAGTATGTCTCTATTTTATGTTTACATTAAATCAACCGCATTAACATCATCAGCAACAATCTGATGTCTTAATCATTCTTCTAAATACATGTTATTGGGTTTCTTTGGCAATGCCACAATAAAGACAGATCCGTGTCCTACCTTAGATTCCACATGGATCTCTCCCCCGTGTTGTTCTACAATATTTTTACAGCTTGCCAATCCAAGACCAGTACCTGTTTGTTTAGTGGTGAAAAGTGGATCAAAGATCTTCGGTAGGTTATCATCTGAGATGCCGCATCCTGAATCTCTTACTTTGATTATTATGTTTTCCTTGTCATCGGTACAGATAATGTCTATGATTCCATTTTTCTTCATTGCTTGAATCGCATTCATTATGATATTTACAAACACTATTTCGATCTTCATAATATCACAAACAATGAAGATATCATCCTTGATGGGATTTATGATCATGCCATCTGGAATCGCTATTTTTTCAATCACTGAATTTAATATTTTACGAATGTTTTCTTCTTTTAATGAAAGGGATTTTGGTTTGACATAATTCAATACATCATCTACCTGATGTGTTATTCTTTCAACTGCCCTATTGATCATATTGAAATACAGCTGGTATGAATTGATGACTGACGGATCTTTCTGTTTCATCAATTCCAAAGTATTTTGTATTACAGAAAGAGGATTACGAATATCATGTGCAATTCGTGCGGATAGTTCTCCTATTGCAGCCAATCGTTGAGAATTGATTAGTTTTTCCTGTAATTCTTTTTCTTTTGAGGTATCCATTCCAACAAAAACGTATTTCATAATTATGTCATCTTTAAAAAATGGTATGATGACATATTTTATACAATAAATCGATCCGTTTTTTGTACGATCTTTTATTTCGCCAGACCAAATATGTCCACTAAATATTGTCGTGAAGATATTCTGGTAGAAACGAGCATCATGCAATCCGGATTTTAACATGGGATGAGTTTGTCCAACCAGTTCGTCCTCTGAATATTTTGAAATCTCGATAAATTTTTTGTTTACGTGTACGATTTTACTATTTTTGTCTATGGCTACTACGATAGCTGCCTGATCTAACAGTTGGCGTAGTTGGGTTATTTCTTTAAATTGTTCCTCAAGTTTCAAATGAGCGATTTGCAATTCATTCAACTCAATACTTTGATCATCATGTAGTTCTGATAGGATTAATTTTTCCTGCTCTAACTCTCGAACCTTGTGTTGTTGAAATTCCTCCATTTCATGGTAACTCGTTTTATCTTCTGTATGTGGGTTATGTTCTTTTAACGCATCTTCATAATTTTTGCGATTTTCATGCATTTCACTGTTATCAAAGTCTATAGGCTCGCCATTTTCTGTGTAATAGTAATTCTTCAAATCCATAACTTGTGTTGATCTTATTGTCAGATAATGACGAGTATGTGTGACCTAAACATACTGCATATAATATCATCTGGAAGTGATGCTATTGTGATGCTCTTGTAATTGTCCTATGTTTGACAAAATCATTGTTTCAATTTCTCAAAATATCTCAACTGTTCGTAATCAGATTATTTTTCAGGCATAAAATACCGTCAAAATAAGACTAATGTCTGTTATATCTCTTTAATCCAAACAGAATACTTGCAGATCAAACTACGAATTCTAAAATATAGTCTATCATTAGTTAGATGTCAGGCGATTAGAGTACATAGTAGATCCTCTAGTTTTACTGGTTTTTTGAGAACCGCCTTCACACCCCTACTAACTAGATTATTTACATCCTCGTTTGAAATAGATGATGCCGTAAATACAATAACCTTGTCTTTATTTATGCGCCCATCCTTCTCAAGATCTTTGATTATATCAAACCCACTAAATTCCGGCATTGCGATGTCAAGTAAGAGCGCATCAAACTTGCCATTCTTGAAAATGTTTAATCCTTCTTTGGGGTTATTTGAAGTTGTAACATCATGTTTCTTCAGTGTAAGGTATTTTGAAACAAGTTTCGTTATACTTTCATTATCATCAATGATCATAAACTTCATGTCATTCACTATTAGTGTTATGCTATAAGAATAATTGCTTGTATGTACCAAACAAATACAAAAATAAAAGGTGCAAATAACTAGATTACAATTATTGTGTAACGAGCATGCTTGATGTTGGTATGGATTTTTTAGATATAACAAGTATATTGCATTGGAATCACTCTTGCAATTTGAGAAACCCAAAGAGTATAGTATCATGAATCAGTTTTAGGAAAAGTTTTATCATGTAGGTGCATTATATCGCTTGTTACTTTACTCCCCAAAATAAGTTAGGCTGGGATGCTAAAGTAAAATGTAGTTCCTTCCCCTTGTTTACTTTCAAACCAAATTTTGCCGCCTAGTCCCTCTATGATTCCTTTGCAAATTGCAAGTCCCAGACCCATTCCAACATGCGTTCTAGTATATGAAGAGTCAATTTGATAGAATTTCTTGAAAATATTTCCTTGCTTGTCCTTTGGTATGCCTATTCCGTTATCTTTTACATAAAATATGACATTCGAATCTTTGAAATATGCACCTACCTCAATTCTTCCTTTGCCTGCAGGAACAAAATCAATAGAATTATCTAAAAAATATTTTAAAACACGTTTAAGGCATGTTCCATCCGTGATAACTGACAGTTCGTCTGGAATCAAATTTATTATCTCAGGTTTATTCCTCATATCATGCTGAATCTCGGACAATAATGATTCGGCAACATTTCTTACGTTTGTTTTATTCATGTGATATACAACTAGATGTTTTTCCACAGCTTGCAATTCCAAGACCTTGTTTATCACATCTTCTAATTTCCTAACGTTTATGGAAATTTCTTCAATGGATTCTAATTGGGACTTGTTTAGATGCCCAAGAAATCCTTTATCACTAAGCATTTGCGCATGGCCTGAAATTGGAACAAGTGGTGTTAGAATCTCATGTTTGAAAACAGAAAGAATATCATTTCGAGTATTTTTTTTGTTTCTTGGATCATTTTTCATTTCATCTATGATGTACCTCATTTTTAGAATTCCCTTTTTTAGCGTATGAAATTCATCCGATTTTTTCTTCAAATTCTGATCAAATGTTGTCGGGACTGTTTCACCTATTGATGCTAATATTGATTTTACAGTTTTATTTGGAGAACAAGTCCATCGGATACTTATAACGCTCATACAAAACATTGCACCAAGCAATAATAGGATAAATAAAATGGTTGAACTGATGCTTCCTAAAATCGTAAAATATGCCACATGGAAAAGCAATATCAGAGACAACAAAGATGCTACAACCAGTCCGAAATTTAGAAATAGTAATTTTCTAAAAACCAATTTTTTCAAACCCTTGCATTACATGGTGTACACATGCATAGAAGGAAATTAGCTTGTTTGAATAAAACAGGACGGACATTATAAGCAGGCAAGCAAGAAAACAGACATCTTATGGTAATCTCTGACGAGATGCATAAAAAATATAGGCATCTTACTGATCCAAATATACTTCTAAATCATATAAAAAATTTCAAAATAGAAATCATAGTTACTCTGACAGTGTTGTCCATATTTTTCATTTCTTCCATGCTTATTGAAAATAACCAGCAGAGTCTCATAACATCCCTATTGGTAAAAGAAAGTGATTTGCAAATGGAGCAAACACAAGTGACCGGGGTAGCAATTTCATATAAATTACAATTTATAGTACAACAATTAACCGAATTTTCAGATAAATACAATTTAGTGCAACAACAAAATGCCAATATTTCTAGACATCAGTTAATAGAAGACGTATCGCTCAATATTAAAAAAGCATATCCCATATTCAACGTGTATTTTGTAAATGAGAATGGCACAATTATCGAGAACATGCGTAGTGAAGGGTTGACTTATGTTGGTAAGAATTTGATGAATAAAGAAGATTTAAAGAGCATGAGCAAATCGCATGAACCTGAGATTTCAGCGGGTATCGAGTTTGGTAATGTCACACAAATCATGGTTACACACCCCATACTTTCTGACGATGGAACTTTCAAGGGGGCAATCAGAGTCAGTATTCCAGCTAGTGACTTTTTTTCTTCAATCATATCTGACGCCAAAACACAATCAGGATTTTTTGCCATCTTGGACAAGAATCATGTTTATGTTTCAACTCCCAGGACATGGCAGATAGGAAAGAACTTTTTTAGTGATGAAGTTCAAAAATACTTTGGAAGAAATGAGATGCAAAATAAGATGTATGGGACAGTTTTTTCTGGACAATCATCATATGGAATATACACATTCAATGGCGTGGAAAGAATAAACACGGGTTATCCAATTTTAGTCAATGGAAAAACCACATTCTTTGTTTTTCATGTACTTCCAACTGTGGAAATATATGCTGAAGCAGAAAGAATTTTTATGACCCAGAAAATTGAAATCATAAGCATTTTGTCTGTAATGGCAATAGTTCTTTTTGTACTTGTATGGATGAGATCAAGAAGATTAAAAATTGAGAAAAAGGTGTCTCAAACAGAGAAAAAATACAGAAATCTATATGAAAAATCACCTGGTCTTTTACGCACCATTTCAACAGATGGAACTATCATTGACTGCAATGAAACATATGCAAAAGCATTAGGATATACAAAAAAAGAAGTCATAGGAATGTCGTGTTATGACCATACGGCAGAAAAAAGCAAGGGCGATCTGAAAAGAGATATCGAAGTGTGGAAAAACAATCGGGATGTCCAGCAGAGTGATATCTTGATGAAAAGAAAGAACGGAAGTATTTTTCCATCCCTACTGACTGGATCTACCCTTTATGATGATACGGGTAACGTCAAGGGCAGGACTATGGTGTTGACTGATTTAACAGAAGTTTATGAAATAAGAAAAAAACTAGAATATAATGAATCGGTGATAAGAGAACAATACGAGGATCTCAAGAGATTAGATACTGCAAAGGAAGAATTCAGTTCAATGATTACTCACGAGTGAAAAACCCCTTTGACGCCAATAAAGGGATATTGTGAGATGTTAAGTGACCCTGAAATGATGGGCAAGTTGAATTTTGAACAGTTACAATCCATAAATGAGATCTATCTAAATACAATAAGACTGGAGAGACTTATTGCCGATGTTCTTGATGCACAAAAATTAGATATGAATAGAATGCATTTCAATAAAACTGAGTTTGACGTGCGGAATTTCATTTTATCGATAGAGACGGATCTTTCACATGTGATGAAAGAAAAGCAAACAAAATTTGTAAACAATGTCAACCATTTTCACATGAATTCCGATAAAGACAGACTCTATCAAGTTCTAAATAATCTAATACGAAATTCTATTGATTTTGTTCCTGCAGGCAAAGGAAGAATTGAGGTAGGTGCATATTTCAAAGATTCGAATGTCATATTTTATGTAAAAGATAACGGAATAGGCATACCAAAGGACAAGCAAGGAAATATTTTCAAGAAATTCTATCAAATTGACACGTCAGCTTCCAGAAAACATGGAGGAACAGGACTTGGACTTGCAATTTGCAAAGGAATCATAGAGGGACTAGGCGGCAAAATTTGGTTTGAAAGTAAACAAGGGGAAGGAACTACATTTTACTTTGGTCTTCCAATTAACGATAAAAGTTGATTTTGAGTTAAATTGTACTGTAAAATCTTTTTTAATGATATGGACATGGCATAATGAAGAATCCATATTTTTGATATTCTTCTAGGACTAGCTAGTTTATGATACTGCTTAGAGTGTAACTTCTCGGAAATCCTGAAAAGATTGAAGAGTGTTGAACTAAAAATTTCGTAATTTGCACCAAATTTTGAATGAAAAAATCAAAGCACCAGGTAAGTGGATAGTGTAATTAGTTTGACACTCTCTAGGTGGAAGTTCAGATTGGGCTGGACATGCTACTGTACAGTGCATTATTTGGTTCCGCTATGCGTAAAATCATCAAAATATGGAATGCTACTCATTTTCATTATTGATAGTTTAGGGGACACTTAAATGATAAATTTCCTTTTTTGATTCATTGACAAAAAGAACAATAAGAAAGATCTTAGTTCCAATGGATGGTTCCAAGGGCTCTTTTCGGGCTCTAAACGAGGCAATCAACATGGCAAGGCAGTTTGGTGCACAGATAACTGGATTATATGTTTTGCATGTTGCTTATGACAGTCCAGACTTGATTTATGTTCCAGAAACTCAAAACCGTCTAAAAAAGGTCGAAGCGTTTCTTAAAAATGCGGAAAAGCAAGTCATAAAAAATAAAATTACTTTTAAAAAAGAAACATTGTTTGGACAGGAATCAAAAAAGATTATCGATTTTTCACAAAAGGAAAAGTTTGATCTTATAGTAATAGGTTCAAGAGGGTTAAGTCCAATAAAAAGAATGATCCTTGGTAGCGTAGCAAATTCTGTTGTCAACAAGTCCAAGATTCCAGTACTTGTGGTAAAATGATGAAATTATCTGATTGTGGTGATACATTTGTCTAAAAAAATTTGTAAGAAAATGACTTGGAGGAGATTTGAATGAGTTGCAATTGTAGAACAGGCGAGCCATGTGGTATTCCACCTGCGAAGACTGACAAGATAGATGATGCGCAAAAAATGCGCAAACGTAGACAATATGTTTTGTTTGGAACTGTATTGTTTCTTTTTACTCTACGCTGGTTCCATATTTTTGATTCTGTATTTGGCATTGACACGGCATTTATTGCCATTTTTATCGGAGCCGCACCAATGTTTAGTCGTGCACTTGATGACCTGATAAAAAAGAAACTCACAACAGATGTGCTTATCATGATAGCAATCATAGCAGCGCTTGCAGTTCCATCAGCACACTTGGCACAAGCACAGTGGCTTGGTCACGATCTCAACCGCCTTGTCTCAAGCAAATTTTTTCCTGCAGGCTCGGTTATCATAATAATGATGGGCATTGAAACCCTTGAGATATTCACGCTGATGAAGATGAAAAGCGCAGTAGATGAACTGATGGCTCTTGCCCCAAAAAAAGCCAGAGTGAAACGCGGGTTAATCGAGGAGGAAGTATCTGTGGAAATAATTAAACCGGGTGACATTTTGCTTGTGAAAAGTGGTGAGGGCATTCCAGTAGATGGCGTCATAACTAAGGGCAGTGGCTCAATCAATGAATCTACGATAACAGGTGAGAGTATACCACTTGAGAAAATCACTGGCGACCTAGTGATGAGTGGTACGATCTGTGAACTTGGAACCTTTGAGATGAGGGCAACCAAAGTGGGAGAAGACACCACGTTATCACGTGTCGTTAGGCTAATTCAGGATGCGCAGCTGAAGAAACCTAAAGTGGAAAAGTATGCAGACAAGATTGCGCGCATATTCATTCCTACTGTTCTCGGATTTGCCATAATTGTATTTTTGATAACTCATGACCCAGTCAAGACTGCAGCTGTACTTCTTGTAGCTTGTCCATGCGCCCTTAGCATGGCAACACCAGCAGCAACAGTGGCAGGAATAGGAAATGGAGCGCGAAAGGGAATTATGATAAAAGGCGGTTCTGTTCTAGAAGCTGCTTCATCTGTGAACTGTGTTGTTTTTGATAAGACAGGCACACTCACATTGGGAAAGCCACATGTGACTGATGTTTCTACATTTGATGGCATCGGAGTTGAAGATTTGTTTTTCTTTGCAGCAAGTGTGGAGAAATTGTCCGAGCATGCATTTTCTACAAGTATCTTGGATGAGGCAAAAAGACGTAACATTACAATCATTGAACCTACATCCTTCAAGGTATTCTCTGGTAAGGGAGTACTTGCAGAGGTGAAGGGAAATCAAGTTCTAGTTGGAAATCTCAGATTGATGGAGGATCACAAAATAAAAATTTCAAAGGAAGCAGAGGCAGAAATATCTAGACGCAGCAAAGAAGGTAAGACACCGTTGATAATTGCAGTCCAAGGCAAGGTTGCCGGTGTGATTGCTATGGCAGATGTACTAAAGGAGAACTCACGTGAGGGAGTAGACATCTTACGCAGTCTGGGAATAAAAAAAATTGTACTTGTTTCTGGAGATCATCGTGATGTCACCAATGCAATGGGCAGACAACTTGACATAGATGATGTACGGGCTGAAATGCTTCCTGACGACAAAGTACGGATAGTAGAGGAGTTAAAGACAAAAGTACAATGTGGCGATGGTGGGCGACGGCATAAATGACGCACCTGCCCTTTCAGCAGCAAACGTCTCAATTGCAATGGGTTCTGGAACAGATGTATCAATTGGTGCTGCAGACATTATACTCAAAACAAATGACATTAGGAAGGTAGCTCAAACCCTACGCCTAAGTAAGCAGACATTACGGACGATAAAGGGCAACATGATGTTTTCCATGATCTACAATTTGATTGGTTTTGGACTTGCAGCAACTGGTTTATTCATACCTGCATATGCGGTAATTTTTCAGGAGGCAGGGTGCTTCTCAGTGATGTTAAACTCCGCACTTTTGATTAGGTTTAAATGAAAAATTTTATTGCATTTGTTTTCTAAACTATTTTGTAAATAGTTGATCTTCTCTTTGAAACTCACCAATGGCTTTTTGTTTTCAGCTCAACACCCGGATGGAGTACCAAACATTTAGTTTGAATCTCCAACTTTCAAGTAAAATTTACGAACAAATTTCTGCAAATTTTAAATGAAAAATTAATGGCGCCAGGTAAGGGATTCGAACCCCTGCGTGCCGAAGCACAACCGCTACCTTGTATTTGATCTCGAGGCGGTCGCCGTTCCACTTGGCTAACCTGGCAGCCTGTCAAGACTCTGGTTTTGGTACATAAATACAATGAGAATAAGTGATCAACTGATCAAGTATATAATAAAGGATATAAAGTAGACAATTTATTATATCTTTAACAAATGGAGACCATTACCAAGAAGACAGTCTCAGTTGAGTTTGAGGGTGAGAGGTATGTTCTTCCAGACGAGGTTACGATAGGAATGTTTTTGGTTCAACTTGGTCTCTCAGAAGACACTCCTGTGAAGATGACAATCACAAAGGAAGGCTTCTTGCTTGTTCCTCAAGTCTAAAAAATTGATAATAGATAGTTTATTATTGATATTTGATAATTTTACAAAGTGGAAATAATTGGCAAAGACTAGAATTTCTATAACAATTGATGATGATACTGCCAAAGCCATTGAAATCTATTATCGCGAAAAGGTAAAGGTTGCAGTAGAAAAGGGTGAGCCAATCCCAAAACTCTCAAACATTTACGAGGAAATAATTGAAAAGGGCTGGGAATCACGGCCTAGTGTAAAAAAGAAATAGGAAGGCAAAAATCTACATCTTGTAGGGAAAGATTGTGGGCCTAGACCTAAAACAACTATGTGTAAGAGAAAAAACCAATCTTGAATCCTTTACTTCAAAAATAGTAGCAATTGATGCATATAATGCAATATACCAATTTCTTTCAATCATACGCGGTCCTGATGGTTTACCATTGTCTGATCACAATGGAAAAATTACAAGTCACATCAGCGGATTATTTTATAGAAATATCAATTTCTTGTCTCTTGGAATAAAGCCTGTTTATGTTTTTGATGGCAAGCCACCGTCTCTAAAATCTGCAGAGATTCAAAGAAGAAAGCAGGTGAAAAAAGATGCCACGATAAAATATGAGATTGCAATTAGCGAAGGAAATTATGTAGAGGCAAAAAAGTTTGCACAACAAACATCTGTGCTACGAGATGACATGGTTGAAGAATCAAAAAAGTTTCTAGATCTTTTCGGTATTCCTTCTATACAAGCACCGTCTGAGGGTGAGGCAACTGCAGCACATCTTACTAATACTGGTCAAGCATATGCATCAGCAAGTCAGGACTTTGATTCTTTATTGTTTGGTGCAAAAAGACTGGTACGAAATTTTACAAACAGTGGAAAAAGAAAACTTCCAAATAGAAATACTACCATTGAGATTGAACCAGAACTCATACTATTAGACAAGACACTGGCAGAACTTGGGGTTACAAAGGAGCAGCTTGTTGACATTGGGATACTGATAGGAACTGATTTTAATCCTGATGGTTTTGAGAGAATTGGTCCCAAAACTGCCCTGAAGATGGTAAAAGAGTATGGGAATCTAGAAAATATACCTCAAATTCAGGATAAATTAAATGAAATTGATTACAAGCAGATACGAGAGATTTTTCTCAAGCCCAAAGTAGCAGAGGTGTCAGAAATAAAATTTGGAAATATTGACTATGCTGGAATCATAAACTATCTTACAAAGGAGAGGAGTTTTTCATTGGATCGTGTTGATACATCATTGAATAGACTGAAAAAATCTTATGAAAAGAAGAGTCATAATTTAGATCAGTGGTTTACCTGATAACCTGTATGAAACCATCACAAGATCTTCTAGCAGATTAAAAATTTATAATTGTGAAAAGCGAATATCTTGTCTGAGATGTGAGTAACTCATGAATGGAAAAAATCTGACAATTTTAATGTCATCAATAATTATTGTTAGTGTAATTAGTGCCAGCTATACGATGAATCTGAATAACACAATCATGACAACTGGGTTGTTTGCCAAAGCATCTGCCCAGCAACAATTATCTAATTATGCACTTTCAACAAATCTTATCCCAAGTTGGATTAGAAATGTTACAAAATGGTGGTCTGAAGGTCAAACTAGTGATTCTGACTTTTTAAATGCCATGCAGTATCTGGTGGACCATGATGTAATTCATGTATCACAAAAACCTTCACTGCCTTTTATTACAAACCAAAACAGTACAGTGGAACAAAAGATTGATGATCTGCAAACAAGATACAATGCCTTGCAGATTAAATACAATGAACTTTTGCAGCAGATTCAAAATATGCCAGAAAATCAAATGGCTAGTTCAAAAAAATACTCAGATTCGATTTCTGCAGTAGCAGTATATCCTATAATTCAAAGTGATGGTTTCTTTCAGACTACTGCCTACAATGGTACCATCTTGAAGATAACAGTTGATATCCGAGACGGCACGGGCCTTGTGCTTGCAAACACGGCAATACCTGAAGGGGTTGACTTTCAAGATTCAGCTCGTATCGCAGTACAAGTAGCTCATAACATCACGGGAATAGACTTGTCAAACAAGGATGTGATATTTTCAATTACAACCGATAATCAAAACTTGCGCGCAGTTGACGGCGGAAGTGCTGGTGGTGCAATGACCGTGCTACTAACTTCTGCAATTCTTGGAAAATCAATTGATGGACATGTATTGATGACTGGAACAATCCAGTCTGATGGTACAATAGGACCAATTGGTGGGGTTTTGGAAAAGGCTGAAGCTGCAGCAAGGTATGGTGCCAAGATATTTCTTGTTCCTAGTGGTCAGGGGATTGTAGAGGAGCAGCATTGTACGCAAACAACTCAAGGTCCATTTGTATACCAATCATGTAGTCCCCAAGAGGTATCGCTGACATCTATCATGGAGAGCAAATATGGAATGAAGGTAATTGAAGTAGGAAATATCAATGACGTCTTAAAATATTTCAATAGCTCTGAATAGCATGTTGTCAGATATTTTTAATTTGAAATCACAATTTTTTATTTTGGATTTCCTGAAAGTTTCTTTCGTTTCTCCTCAATTCTTTTTTCTGCTTCTAATCTCTCAAGTTTGTAGGATTTCATGTCTGCAAATTTAATTATAGCAGACAGATTGGGATGTACTTTGTTTATTGCCTTGAACATTTCCTGTGCTACTCTTCTATAGTCCTGATGTCCTTGTGGGACCGTTCTTAATTCAATTAGATGTACTGCCTCTCTAAGATTTAATTTCATAAAATATGGATAATTATATGCAAAGTTTACAACATACTGCGCTTGTTCTGGTATCTTTTTTTGTAAAAGATCAAAGACTTGTTTTGAATTGTACATGCAGTCATCATAGTCCTTTTTGATTCCTAGTTGTTTTATTTCATCTGGGACAATATATCCATGGTTTGTTGTAAGCAATTGTCTTTCAAGTGTCAGGACTCGATGTCTGTGAAAGTCTCGAAACATTCCAAAGTTTGTTAGAAAATCAAAAGTGTATTCAGTCATTTCAAATGCACGCGGAGGTCTCTGTCTTCTGTTTTGCCTTAGACTTGCAAATATACCGATTATTTTTTTTCTATCTGATTGCTTTATCTTTCTGGCCTGGACAAGTATCTCTCTAAATGAAACTCCGTTTGACTGCTCGTATAATATTGACGTGATTATTTTCTCTTCTGCTTTATTCTGGGATTCAAAATCGACCAAGTCTACAAGAAAATTTCTTTTTCCTTTTGATTTGAGATGTTTTTTATTTAATGCACTTGATTTTGTCTTGATATTTCCAAGATACTTTTGCAATGCTTTACCATGGTTATCATCTGCTCTTCTTACAAATGACTTGATTGTGGTATTCAGTTCTCGGTGAATTTTTCCAGCAAGCGTTCTCTCTTCTTCTAGAATCAGAAGAATATAGTATTGTTAGCAAGTACTCAAACGCTCTCCCATTTCCAGTAATTCCAACATTAGTAAGAGTAGATGCTGGAAGTATTCCCCTGAGAATGTCTAGTGCTTTGGCTCTAATGGTTGCATTATAAATTCTAGTTGCAGATTTTATCTCATCTTCACCAGAGAGCCTGGAATATGCCACATCGACTCCTTTGGAATTTCTAAACTTTTGATTCTGGATTGGCTCTTGTTCTTGCATGTAATTTATCACTGGCTGGATGTTTCTTGAATAAACTTCAAAGTCTAGATTACATGCTTCTAGATATTTATCGGCATACTTTGAATTCATTATTTCAGGTTCTCTGTAAAACTTGAACTCGCCATTTGCCTTCTTGTCCCATGCAACATACCTTGATGATTTTTCAAGATATGACAATCCGATCCTTCTATCTTCTATTTTTTTTACAGCGATATTTGACAATCCTTCAATTGCAATCTGGGCTTCACCAAGCTCCGCAACTGAATCATCCCCATATTCTAGTAATACTTTATTGTAAAACTCCTCACCACGATTTTCATTTTGTAAAAATTCATCAAGAAATATCTTTCTCATACTTTTATCAGTTCTACTGTATCTTGACATCAAAGCTCCTCTGTCAACCTGTCTTGGACTGATTATGGCAAATACAGAATCGTCTACATTTGAAAAATGTTTCAACAAATTTTCCTTTTCAGAATTTGAAAACTCGGACAACATGATTTGAATTCAACCCAATTATAAATAACTACTTCTTTCCAATCTGGATTAGATCTGAAGGTCCTGTCTTTGGAGCATTATGTTTTGATTGCCATCTAAGTAAAACTTCTTTAAATGATTCTGCCTCCTGTGCGTCTTCGGTATACATCAGAGTTGTCACCCATTTGCCATCTCCTGCGGTACCTCCCATGGAATTCATCCAAAAATCTGTTGGCATGTTTTCAAATGCTTTGTGCTTTTCATCCCGGCTCATGTCCACCCAGCGCTTGGAGACAAAGTGTAGTATCTGATCTCACTCTTCTTTTGTAATCATTATTGAACCATTACTAATCCTATGATTATAAAATTACGTATTTTTTCATTTTTGCATGGATCATTAGCTAAAATGATCTTACCAAAACTGGAAAGCTTGTTAACACTTTGTTGATTATATGAAAATTAGAACACCTATTCCAATGAGCAAGGAAGAGATCGAATTTATCGGCAAGCAAGTTAAGGACATGTACGGCACCTATATCGGCAAAGTCATAGGTACCATAACTGACATCGATGGAAGTGTACAAACCGTAGGTGTTGATTGTGGTTCTGAAGGACTAAAGCAGATAGCATTCGAGCAACTAGTCATACAAGGACAATATGTAATCTTCATCCCTAGGTGGAGATTAGATGCACAAAGATTGTTGCGCGAGAAGGGGCTCACCATGCGCCGTATACGCGCTCTGATGGATATCGTATCTGAAAACGATGACATGAAAGAGGATGCTGAACTGATCCATGAGAAGTATAGGGTAAAATTGTTAACTCTGGATGAGACCGAAAGACAAATCAAAGAAAAGTTAGAGAAAAGACTTGCAGAACTTGAGACTCAGCTAAAGTCAATCAGGATGCTAAGATTTGACGCAAAGTTGCAAAACAAGAGCAATGAAATATCTGATGCCAAGTATGACCTAGTCAAGACTCACACGGTAGAAATCATCGAACACATCGAACATGAAAAGGCAGAGATAACAAGTATCCAACGTCGCATCAACAATCTTTCAGTTGAGAGTGGAGAGCGCATCGAGAGTCCAAAACAGGACGTTCATTCAGCCGCCATTTCATATCTTGGAAAGGTAGAAAATCCTTCACCTTCACTGCCACAGACTCCAATATCTGCCAGTTCGGGAGTTGGTACCAGTATTCCCACTGCACCGACACCAAAGCCAGTAGCAATTGGAGCCGATGGTGATGAAGCCCAACAAGATTCAGATTGGCTTAAGAGAATATCATCGTCTTAAAATAATCTGATGGGACGGAGGATTCGCTCCCAACTCCAATTTGAGCGAACCTTTTTTTTGACATACATACAACAAAACCATGTTGGATTCTACTTACGAAATAGGTCTTGGAAATCATGATCTCAAGACTAGACGTGATGCAGATCATGACAGAATAAAATTTTGGGAAGGACAAGCCGCAAAACTCTACTGGTTTGAAAAGTGGCATACTGCTTTAGACTGGAATCCTCCATTTGCAAGGTGGTTTGTAGGGGGAAAGATTAACGCTTCATACAATGCATTGGATGTAACTGTCAAGAAAAATCCGAATAAAAAGGCCATAATATGGGAAGGCGAGGACGGGACAAAAAGAGAACTGACATATCAAGAACTGCAGTCCGAAGTATCCAAGCTCTGCAAATGCATTAAAATCTCTTGGAGTAAAAAAAGGTGACAGAGTAACAATTTACCTTCCAATGGTGCCTGAATTGATAATGTCTTTACTTGCATGTGCAAGAATTGGCGCAATTCATACTGTGATATTTTCAGGCTTTAGTGCCAAATCTATAAGGGATAGGGTAGAAGATTCCAAATCAAAAATTATAATCACTTCAGATGGAGGAAAAAGACGCGGCAATATTGTGAAACTAAAAGATATTGTAGATGAAGCCATTCAAGATCTTGACTTTGTTGAACACATACTTGTTTTGGAACATACGAAAAATAATATAATTTTAACAAAACGAGACAAAAAATGGCATGATCTAGTTACGAGCATGTCATCAACATGTGATGCTGAAGTGCTTGATAGTAACCATCCGCTTTACATTCTCTATACTTCCGGAACAACGGGAAAACCAAAAGGGGTCTTGCATGGGACTGGCGGATATCTTACCCACATTTACAGCACGTTCAAGTGGATTTTTGATATTCAAGATTCTGATATTTATTTTTGTACTGCTGATATTGGATGGGTTACAGGACATAGCTACATTGCATATGGTCCACTAATGCATGGTGCTACTCAGATAATGTACGAAGGTGCGCTTGATTATCCAACGCCTGCAAAAATATGGGAGATTATATCCCGATACAAAGTTACAATTTTGTATACCACGCCAACTGCACTTAGGATGTTTATGAAATTTGGAGATGCGATTCCAAATTCAAATGATCTTTCTAGTTTGAAATTACTTGGAACGGTTGGAGAACCAATCAATCCGCAAGTTTGGAAATGGTATTTTAAAATAATTGGAAAAGAAAAATGCCCGATTATAGATACATGGTGGCAAACTGAAACAGGAGGTGCACTAATATCTCCAGTTCCAGGACTAGAAACAATTCCGTTAAAACCAGGTTCTGCAACAAAGCCTGTTCCGGGAGTCTCATTGTCTGTAGTTGATGAACATGGAAAAGAAGTACACCCTGATTCCAAAGGATATCTTGTAGTTACAAATCCTTGGCCTGGAATGCTTCTTACATTATGGGGAGATGACGAAAAATACAAAACAGTCTACTGGTCAAAGTACAAAAACATGTACTATCCTGGTGATTATGCGATTAAAGACAAAGATGGATACATCTGGATGCTTGGAAGAGCAGACGATGTGCTCAAAGTGGCAGGGCATAGACTAGGTACTGCAGAATTGGAGAGCGCTTTTGTTTCCCATAAAGCAGTTGCCGAAGCCGCAGTATGTGGAATACCTCACGAAGTAAAAGGAGAAGCCATCATATCATTTGTTGTCCTAAAAGAAGGAGTCATACCAACGATACTACTAAAGGAAGAACTAACAAACCATATTAGAAAAACAATAGGCCCAATTGCAGCTCCTGATCAATTGCATTTTGTAAAAAAACTTCCAAAGACACGCAGTGGTAAAATCATGAGGAGACTCTTAAAGGCAATGGCAAAAAATGAACAAATTGGTGATATCAGTACATTGGAAGATGAAGCATCGGTAGATGAAATAAAAACAGCACTTGCAGAACTACAACAAACGCTGGACAAATTCTAAACTTAGACAGAAATAATTTGCATCTTAGAGTTTTCAGTAACATTGAATTTGTCTGTAAATCCAGCAGTTACCTCTAACACATATTTTGCTTTTTTACCATCTGCGTTTTGTACTGTGCATGTGGCAGTCTCCAAAGCCGATTTGCATGGTGGTACATTCTTCTCTATGTGTATGACATTTCCATCTACATCAAACCAGATTATGTCTAATGGAAATTGCATGTTTAGCATCCAAATTGGTACAATTTGTTCTTGGGAAAATACAAAAATCATCCCCTGATCATCTGGGAGTTCATTTTGAAACATCAATCCTCTTGTCTTCTGAGCATCAGTTTCTGCAATTTGTACATCTAGTATCTTGCTATCTATCTTTATGGTTCCTCTTGGAAATTTGACTTCGGCAAGTTTTGAATCTGCAGGAATTGTAATTACTCCTACTATGCCAATTATGATTGCTGCAATTGCTATAGGGATTAAAACTTGGGCTCTAGTTGCCACAAAAAACTAGTGCCAATATCTAGTTAAAAACTAATGCAAAAAAATAGAATTTTTCTTGGAACTAGTTTATCTTATCTTTGATGCTGGACATGTCTGTGAAGAAATTCTTGGTTTCCTGTCCTACATCTTGGATAGTGGCACCATTGTATACTTTTTCCAGATATCTTCCTGCAATTATCATGGGAACGGCAAAAGGCGTGCTAAACGGATCTGGTGAAATAAGCATGATGAATCCTATTTTTGTAATCTTTTTTCCTGGTGCTGGCGCTCTCTGGACTGAACTCAATGCACGGGCAGTTCCTCTGTCATCTATTTTTCCAAGTTCGGAGTAAATCTTTGCTCTTCTGTGAAGGGAATCTCTTACTTTCTTTATTTTATCAATACCTGCCTTAACTCCCTCATCCATGGCCTCCCTTTTTGAAATAATAGTTAAGATTCCACACAAAAGATCACTCACAACTGGGTTAACATTTCTGATCAACAGATTAGGTTATATGATTTCAAATGTAATCATCAAAAATATGAAAGAAAAGCGGGCTGAGAGGCTAGAATCTATAAAAGAGGCACATAAATCGACAAAAACCGATTATTCTAGAATCGAGGACTATCTTGAGGTTATATCTGAACTTGTGGAACTCAAAGGATATGCAAATACTCTTGATATCTCAAGATATCTTAACGTCAGCGCCCCGTCTGTTACAAAGATGGTTCAAAAGCTAGGTGATGGCGGATATCTAGAATATGAAAAATACCGAAGAATAAACTTGACACAAAAAGGTACATCCTTGGCAGATGCAGTAAGACAAAAGCACGGTACATTGCTTGAATTCTTTAGAATGCTTGGAATAAACCATGAGATAGCAAATCAGGATGTCGAAGGAATTGAACACCATCTAAACCCACAGACTATAAAACAACTAAGAAAGTTTGTCACATTTTTAAAATCCAATCCAAAAATTCTTGAAAATTTTCAATAACTAATCATGAACAGTTACCTTGATATCATTTTTTGACATCACCGCATCTATTAATCTTCTTCCTGCTGTGGATTTTTTTGCAATTATTATCTTGCCATTCTTTCCAACTCTGGTAGACAAGACGTTTCTATCGTTGACATAAATCTCTGCATCCATACCTGACTTTGATATGTCAACTTCTAAAATGAAATTATTTCCTGATTCTGACATTTCAAACCATTCTCCGCCTCTGGAGGATTCTTCTTTTGATACCACATCAATATGAACACCAAGTGTTTTCTCAAGATCATTTACTGTAGAGCCACCGCGGCCAATAATAGATGGTATGGACTCTTTGTCTACTCGTACTCGAATACTGTTGTTTGATAAGATCTCTATTTCTGCATCAGAATCGAATCTTCGGATTGTATCTCTGATTTTTGATTCTGCAAGTTTTTCTATGCCGCCACTTTTACTTTCTTTTGATATTGGAATGACTATGTTTTCTTCACCATATGTGTAGATTTCATACTCTAAAACATGGTCTTCGAAATTTCTAATTTCTATGACTGGCCTAGCCAAGTCCTGCTCTGTCATTCCAGTGGGAACTTTTACTTTGAATTCTAATTCGTATACTTTGGATACTTGACCTGCTTGAATAAAGACAACTGTATCCAAAATATGTGGAATCATGCCAAGCTCCACTTTTCCTATGAACCTCTGTATTGCATCAAGAGGAGCATGTGCGTGTACAACTCCTACCATCCCAACACCTGCTAGTCTTAGATCTGAAAATACTCTAAAATCATGATATCTTCTTACCTCGTCAAATATTGTATAGTCTGGTCTGACAAGAAGCAGTATATCTGCTGCATTCTCAAAACTTCCTTCAAGTTGTGTATACTGTGTGACTTTCTCACTTACCTGAAGGTCTCTTGGTGACTCGAACGTCTTTACTATTTTGCCTTTATTTGAGTAAAAGTCTGCTAGACTGGATGCAAAAGTACTCTTTCCGGAACCTGGAGCTCCTGAAATTAGTATTCCTTCTGCCTCTTCAGAAATACGTTTCATTAACTTTTCAGAAATTGTATACTGGTCTAATGACATTTTTACAATGGGATGAGTTATTGTAATTTCATAACTGCTTGAAAATGGTGAATGGGTTACTACTACCCTGAAATCTTTGTATTGGATTACTAGTACTCCTGATTTTGATATTTCAATTATGCCCAATTGAGTGGCTCTTGATGCTTCCAAGATCTCAGTAGTAATCCCTTCCAAGTATTCTTTTGTCAGAGGGGTGTCTCCAATTTCTAATAGAGAGAATCCTCCAGGCTTTCCTCGTTTTGCAAGAGGCAGCGTTCCTTCCTTGAGGTGAATGCTCATAGTTTGATTATCAAAGAATTTTTCAAATTCTAAATCTGAAATTTTGATCTGCGGTTTTGAGTAGTTTGTTTTTACTCCCTCGGCTTGAGCCACCAAAGCCTGAACATAGTCTGCAGTGTAAAATGTAGCTCCGTTCTTTTTTGCAATGTCTTTTATTATTGCATCAATTCTGCCATGTCTTGCAAGCTTGATATCTTCCATACTGGGTCGCTCGCCTTCAAATCTTAGAATGATGTTATTTTTTTCTGCCAATTCACGAATTTTTTTAATTTCTTCAAGACCAACAAAACCATAATCCTTGTGTTGAGAAGCCTGTGATTGCAATTCGTCTAAAACAGCAACAGGAATTATTATCTCACAATTTGTCAAGGTGCCCGCTTCAATTAATTTGGTAATCTCACCGTCTATTATGATGCTAGTATCTACTACGAATTTTTCCATAGGTGATACTCATTTTTAGCACCTTTTAATCATACCTCTATTCTCTTTAAGAATAATATAGTATGACATAGAAACATACTCTGTGTATAGAAAAAACGATATCCTAATGATCTAAGATAGCATGGCTAGCACTATTTTACTAAGGGATTTTCTAAAAAAACTGGGATATGAAAATATCGAGGCATGCAATAATAGGAAGACTGGTATTCGAATATTTTCTGATCTTGATGCTGCTGGGAAAAAGTATGGCTCTACTGGATTTTTATCTTCCACATGTGAATACAAACGAAGTAATGGCAAGTATCTTACATACGTCCTGACGCAAAAATTATTTTTGAAGCTGCAGATTCCAAGTCTGATGAGCAAATTAAAGATGCTCTTAGAGGTGAGGCTTATCTCTATATTGAAAAACCATAAGGTTTGAAAATCTTAAAAATATCTTTGAAACTCTAGAGTAAGAGAAAACCATTCTTGAGGAAAAACCATCCGATGATCTTGAAATAATCCCATCACATCTGAAATCTTCCTCACGGATGAGTTTTGCTAGACTATCCGAATACTCTGGCACAGAAAATGATCTGTTAAAAAAATACCTTTTACAGCTTGAAAATGAAAAAATTATTATGAAAATCTCTGACATAAAAAAAGTCTCATGTAATCAATGTGATTCATTAAGAGTTATTCCTAATTTTTCTGCCCTGCATGTAACAGTACTAACTTTGTTCAAGGAAAACTAATTGAGCATTTCAAATGCGGTAATGTCTCAGTTGAGGATTCATACAAAGAAAACAAATGTCCAAAATGTCACAAAGAGATTAAAATTCTGGGGGTTGATCACAAATCTGTTGATAATTATTACATTTGTAAGGACTGTGGAGATAAGTTTCCAGAACCATCACAAGATTACGTCTGTGTCAAATATAGTAACAGATTTCCATTAGAAAAAGCAAAATGGGTTGCAAGTCAGGGATGCAGGACAGTTTGATCTATGATTTGACAACTTGTGTGATTTTATCTAATACGTCTTGAAAGTTAAATGGTTTTAGAATGTACGCCTTGGCTCCTAAATTCAGACACTCTTTTACAGTCTCTTGATTATCACTGGCTGAAATCATGATTATCTTTGCACTTGGATTAAATTCCATGATTTCTTTGAGTACTGCAATACCATCTTTCTTTGGCATAGCCACGTCTAGCAAGATGATATCTGGTTTTAATTTGGTGTACTCTTTCAAAGCCTCTGTGCTACTATACAGTCCCCCTACTAGATTATGCTGGCCTATAGTTATGATGTCTTTCAAAACCATTCTGATAGCATCAGAGTCATCAACTATCATCACACTGGCCATGTTATTGGATGAAAATATGTGATATATAATTAGGAGTGTGATTTAAAATCCTGAAATGTCCGGATAAACATCAATTACTTGCTTTCTAAAATCATCTGTCTCATTGTTAGTGCCTCCATTGAAGATATGATTCATTCTCTGAACAGCTTCTGAAATTATGTCATGTGAGCCTTTTAACACGCCATTGTTTATGACCTGTTTTAAAATTATGTTGCTTATTCGGGCTATTTCTCCTACTTTTTCTTGTCCCATCATGGGTGCTAAACCCTTGATTTTATGCATGTGTTTTTCAATTTCTCTTGATTTTTTGTAGAATTGTTCGTCATTGACACATGCAAGGAAGACCTCTTTCAAGATGTCTATCTCTGATTGTATCTCCTGTCTTGCCACTTTTAGAAATTCATCAGACATTTTGACTACTTACTGCATACCAATTATACTAACTTTTATACCGCTCTGAATGATTTTTTTATTTGTGAAACTTGCACAAAAGACCTATCTGTTACTTGCTATTCTAATTGGAGTTTCTGCAGTGAATCTTTATCTTCTTATATTTACATCTCAAGAGAATCAGGATATTTTACATTCCATTAGTTATTCAAGTAACCTCAAAGTCATAGTTGAAAGAATAGGAGGTACTGCTAACTCAATTGCTGGTGGTAATGAAGTGGATAGACCAACTTTGGAAACTGAGATCACAGACTTTGATACTACTTATGCAACACTTGGAACAGGTGGAAATATTGGAGGGCTTAATGTTGTTGCAGTTCCATCCGAATTAAGACAGGCATATGAAAAAGTAGGAGATGAATGGATACCCTATAAAGAATCTGCAGAAAAAATAAAGAAAGAAAATATTTTTGATACTCATGTCAAGGATGACCTGAAATACATCCTTGGTAAAAATGGCGAGCTGATTTCATTGACAAATGGTATTAATAATGAACTAACTCCACTGGATCGAAATTACAACAAGCACAGAGTTATTGCTCTTGAGATGATAAGTATTGCACAAGACATTGGTGAGAAAACATTGTTGTATTCCATTGGTGAAAGTGGAAATGTTACCTCCTCTCTGTTAAAAGATCAAATCACTTTTGATGCTGATCTGAAAAAATTAGAAGGACTTCCATTAGACGATCCTGAATTTGCAAATTCTGGTATATCTCAAGAAACACTGGCAGTGATTCCTAGACAAAACTCTGATTCGATAAGACAACTTGATCCCCTGTGGGAGTCTGTCCGAGAAAAAATAATTTTTGTTGAATCTAATACCTTGCTATCAAAAGATTTTGGAACTGCATTGATGAACCTGAATTCACAACGAAATGTACTGCTTAATACCACCTCAGATTTTGTGAATCAATGGAATGGAATGATAGATTCTAAACTCCATTCCAAAGTCACGGTGGTTCAATTGCTAATAATTGCAAATATTGCAGTATTTGTGGCAGTGGTAATGTCCATTAGACATTCGTTGTCACCTCTTGAGGCTTTAACAAAAGTGATGAGCCGTGTCAAGGAGGGATTTTATGGTGAAAAGATTAATTATTCATCAAAAGATGAGATTGGAGAATTAACAGAAACCTTTAATGCAATGTCTTCTACCATACGGAAAAAAGAGGAAGAGGCAAAGAAAGTAGAGATTGCAAAAGATGAATTTCTTGCAATGATCACTCATGAACTAAAAACCCCTCTTGTTCCAATACGGGGATATTCTGATATCCTGCTAGGTGGACACCTTGGTTCTCTAAATGCTGCTCAAAAAGAAAGATTGCAAATAATTAGTTCAAGTGCTTCTACGTTGTTGCAACTAATATCTGATTTACTCGATGCACAAAAATTAGAACTTGGTCAATTAAGAATAAAGAAGGAGAGAAATAATATCCGAGAATCTGTGGAAAAAACAATAATTGCAATGCAACCACAAGCTATGACTGATGGCATATCTCTTACTTATTCTTTGGAAAAAGATATCTATGCTTTCTATGACGATGTTCGAATTAAACAAGTACTTACAAATCTCATCAAAAATAGCTTAAAGGCAACTCCTCCAAAGACAGGTAAAGTAGAAGTAAATGTTGAAGAAAAACCCTCTGAGGTAATAGTTTCAGTCAAGGATAATGGACGAGGAATCCCACCTGACGCAACAGATGGAATCTTCAAAAAGTTCTATCAAGTTGATACTACAAGTACCAGAGAAAAGGGAGGGAGCGGCTTAGGATTGTCTATTTGTAAAGGCATTGTAGAAGCTCATGGTGGTAGAATTTGGATGCAAAGTGAATTATCCCAGGGTACGATATTCTCATTTACAATTCCAAAAACTGATCTAAATAGAACTCTGATATAGAAATACTTGATTATTATGGTTACAAGAAAATATGATGCTAGAAGATTATGCTGAAAAGGCAGTTCAAATTGCACTTCAATATGGTTCTCAATATTGTGATGTAAGGGCAGAATCTGTACGAACTACTGGACTTGTCGTTGAAAATGGCGCGGTAGAGAATTTCATGTCATCTGATGATTCTGGATTGGGAATAAGGGTTCTAGTTAACGGTGCATGGGGGTTTTGTTCCATGTCTGATCCAAAATCATTTGAACTAGTAAAAGAAAACATTGTTGATGCCATAAAATCGGCTAGGCATTATTCTGAATATAAAAAACAAAAGGTAAGACTTGCAGATGTCCAATCTTCTATTGACGTGGTAAATTATCAAGTAAAGGTATCTCCATCTGTTGAAGAGATGATGAAAATTGCCCTTGAATCTGACGGTATTATTCAAAGTACAAAAAGGATAATCAAATCATCCGTATCTATTTATCATGATAAATTTCACAAATATTTTGTAAATAGCGACGGATCTAAAATTACTCATAATTTTGATGATGTAATAGCAAACTTGTCAGCTACAGCGCATTATTCTGGATTAACTGAATCCGTCAATACTACTGAGGGGGGTAGAGGGGGATTGGAAATGATTACTGGGAAAAATGACATACTTGTAGTTGCACAATCTATCTCTGAAAAAGCTGATGCGTTACTTGATGCACAAACGGTAAAGGAAGAAAAGGCAACAGTGGTGATGAATCCAGATTTTGTTGCATTACTTACCCATGAAATTTTAGGACATCCGTCAGAAGCTGACCGAGTACTTGGAAAAGAAATGGCATGGGCGGGTGGTGCATGGTGGGCAGGAAAAATTGGTACAACTGTTGGTTCATCGGAACTTAATGTAATTGATGATCCTACAATTCCATCTAGTTTGGGCTGGTACAAGTATGATGACGAAGGAGTGCCTGCTACAAAAAAGACTCTGATAGAAGATGGAGTATTAAGTACTCATATGCAAAGCAGAGAGACTGCTGCTCTATTTGACGCTCCTCCAAATTCATCGATGCGGGCTACTGGCTATTCGTTTATGCCGTTGATACGAATGGCATGTACATGCATAGAGCCTGGAAATTGGAATCCTGATGAGATGATAAAAGATGTTAAAAACGGATATCTAGTTTGTAATATGAAAATTCCTTCAATAGATATGATGCGATATAATTGGAGTATATCTTGCCAATATGCTCAAAAAATTGAAAATGGAGAATTAGGTGAGTTACTAAGAGATGTTATCGTGATGGGTAATTCCCCAGAATTTTTTGAATCAATTGATGCTAGAGGAAAAGATTTCCAAGTAAGACCTATTGCAAACTGTGGAAAAGGAGATCCCATGCAAGTGATGAGGATGGGCAATGGCGGTCCACATATACGTGGTAAATCAATTGTAAAGAGTGTGACATCATAACATGTCTGAGAAATTAAACGATGTACGAAATAGGGTTATATCTTGTGTTAACTGTAATCTTTCAAAGTCAAGAACAAACGCAGTACCTGGAATTGGTAATGAAAAATCTGATGTAATTTTTGTAGGGGAGGCTCCTGGGAGAAATGAAGATCTTCAAGGAAAACCATTTGTGGGAACTGCTGGCCAAATTCTCTCTGAAGCCCTGGAATTTGCTGGATTTACAAGAGATGATGTCTATATTACTAATGTGGTAAAATGTAGGCCTCCAAATAACAGACAACCTATCGCCGAAGAACGAGATGCATGTAGGCAATATCTGTCCGAAGAATTGAAAATAATTAAACCCAAAATAATTTGTATATTGGGTAATACTGCTTATAGCTCTTTGTTAGATGGTAACTCTATTACCAAAAATCGTGGCAAACTTGTAAAAAATAATGATCAACTCTATTTTGTTACAGTTCACCCAGCTGCGATCATTTACAATCCTGCTTTAAGACAAGTTCTCAAAGATGATTTTGTTTTACTTGCACAAACTCTCGATAAATTAAGAAAGGGTTTAGACGTAGAAATTTCAAAATGAATCTAGTAATACGTTCATTTTATGCTCGTGATACGGTAAGAGTTGCTCAAGACCTGCTTGGGAAAACCCTAGTTCGAAATATTGATGGAAATATAATTTCTGGAATAATTACAGAGACTGAAGCATACCGGTACAAAGATGATGCGGCAAGTCACTCGTTTGGAGGGATGACTGAGAGAAACAAAGTCTATGTTTGGCGAAGTTGGTAGGGTCTATGTTTACTTTACATATGGAATGCATTACTGCGTAAATGCTGTAGCACGAAGTTCGGATTGTTCTGCCGGCGCAGTTTTAATCAGATCACTTTTTCCACAACATGGCATAGACTTTATGTCTAAGCAACGAAAAACTCTTGATATTTCTAATCTTACAAATGGTCCTGCCAAATTGACACAGGCATTAAAAATAACAAAGAGGGAGTATGGCGAAGATTTGACTAAGAGATCTAATTTGTATGTAATGGATGGATTAAAAGTAAAAAGATCAGAGATCAAGGCTGGACCGCGAATTGGAATAAAAAAGGCAACTGATAAACTATGGAATTTTAAAATTTCAAAAAATATTCTTGAAGATAATTAAGATGATGTGGAAGGTCTTGCTTCAAGTGTGGCAGTCGCATCAATTGATTTTCCTAACCTGTTAATCGATACTATGACTTTGTCACCTACATTTTTCTGTTCATCTATGTATGCTATGACGTCATAAATTGTCTTTACTTGATGACCGTCAATTGCTGTTATGATATCTCCACCATGTGGAATGTTATTTTCATCAGGTGTAGCGGGTATTATTCCTGCTTTATCTGCTGGTCCTCCTTTTACTATTTTTTCAATTAATACTCCCTTGAAGTTTCGTGGTAATCCATTGGCAAGGGCAATATCTGGATCTAGACTTCTTCCAGATATGCCAAGGTATGGATGAGTATAATTCCCATCTTTGATTAAAACTGGAACAATCCTGTTAATTGTATTGGCTGGTACGGCAAATCCAATTCCTGCAAAATCTCCGGTGCTGGTTGTGATAGCGGTGTTCATTCCTATCACTTGACCATTCAAGTCTAATAATGGTCCACCAGAATTTCCTGGATTGATGGCGGCATCTACTTGTATTATGTCTGGTATTGAAAATCCTACTGCGTTCTCATTTGGAAGAAGTCTTCCAACCTGGCTTATTATGCCAGTTGTCATTGTATCGCTAAGCCCAAATGGATTACCAATTGCAATAACTTGCTGTCCTACATCCAGTTGTGATGAATTCCCAAGAGTTAGAGGATTGAGAGTTTCATCTGAGAGATTATCTATTATTTGTATTACTGCAATGTCATTTCCTGGATCAGTGCCAACAACCTTTGCAGTGTATGTATTTCCATCGATAAAAGTTACGTTTACTGTTTTTGATCCATCAACTACGTGATTATTAGTAATTACTCTCCCATCTTTATCGTAGATAAAACCCGAACCAAGTCTTGTAGACTGGCTTTGGAATGGTTGACCGTTAATTATGATGCTGTTATCTGTGGATGTTACCTTACTTGTTATCTGGACTACTGAACTTTCAACGTTCTTGAAAATATGTGTAAGGGTAGAATCTGTTGTTAGGGTACTTGACGATCCAGACTCACCTGATGGTCCTGGCGGACCTGGAGGCCCAGGTGGACCTTGTGGTCCTGGCGGGCCTTGAACAGTTGCCTGCGATATATCGTTTAATGTTCTTCCATTGGTGAATTGTACCATGACTGTGACCGAAAGGGCAATAATTATGCCGATAAGAATGACTTCAAATTTTTTCATATCGAAATCTTAGCCAAAATGGTGCAAACCGAAATATTATTCTTTACTATGGATTTGTCTTCTCTCAAAATAGTCGATTTAATCATTCGATCTTTTGGTATTATCCTTTACTCATCTTGGATAATCATTACATAAATATACACACATTTCGCTAAATTCATCGTGGTAAAGAAACAAAAGAACAAGGCTAAGAGTAGTCCTATTTCTAAAGGCACGATAATAACAGTTGCAATTTTAATAGCTGCCGTAGCAGGCGGTGTATATTATATTTGGACAAATTCAGTTCCAGTAAATAGTACGACGCCAAATTTTTCACCAGCATCTAACATCTACATATTGAACAATACGCAACGGAACCAAGCAGACGCCAACATAAC
>CAVRLU010000018.1:0-51626 GCA_963722115.1 uncultured Nitrososphaerota archaeon | reverse complement strand
TTACGCGTCAGGACAGAAGAGATGCCAAATTTGTGAAATTTTCATAAAATGGGAAGGTCTTTGGTGTCCTTGCTGCGGATATAGACTGAGAACTAAACCACGAAACCTAAAATACAAAGCAAAATTACGAGCTAGAGTCGAGGCTGATCAACTAGAAGCTGTTGCTGTAAAAGCTGCAGAAGTAGAGGAGATAGAGCTAGAGCCAATGGTAGTAAAGCCAGCAAAAAAGGCTAAGACTGCAAAGGCTAAGACTGCAAAGGCTAAGACTGCAAAGGCTAAGACTGCAAAGGCTACAGAAGTAGAAAAAATAGAGCTAGAGCCAATGGTAGTAAAGCCAGCAAAAAATGCTAAGACTGCAAAGGTTACAAAGAAAGTAACCGTAGCGCCGGTAGCAATATAGACGTAGTAAGCTGAAGTAAACTGTTGATATCACAAGTCGGCTATACGAAAAAAACCGTCAAAGTGAATCATCGAGATTTTTTGGTACAGATTCTTCCATACGATAATGGGAATTTTATTTCTATTACTGAAGAAAAGGAAAGGATAGGGACACTTGTTGTTTCTATTAGTTCGGGTGGGAGAATAAGTACAGCTGCTGTTATACCATCAAAATCTGAAACAATTTTTCTTAAGATGGTATCAGAGCGAGTAGCTTCTACAATAAATGGGATCTGTATTTTTTCATTAAATATTGAAAAAGATCTAGATCTTGATAGTATGAAAGTTCTAATGAATGAGTTAATGGAGATTATAAAGCAATGACTTCTGATATGCGAAGCTATCTAGACATCCTTTCTAAAAAGGGCGAGTTGGCAGTAGTAAAAAAGAAGGTTTCTACAAAATTCGAGATTGCAGCAGTAACTGCCAAGATGGATGGCTCAAAAGCACTATTGTTTGAAAATATCAAAGATAGTAAATTCCGCGTAGTTTCAAATTTAGTTGGTACACGAAAGAGATTTGCTTATGCAGTTGGCTCTACTGAAGACAAGATACACGAAAAAGTAATTTCTGCTATAAAACATGCATCAAAACCAAAACTAATCAAAAAGGCTAAATTCATGGAAAATCAATCAAGGGATCTTTTTACATTGCCCATAGTAACTCATTTTGAAAAAGAACCAGGGCCTTTCATTACTTCATCAATCATTTATACTAAAAATCAGGAAATGAGTACACAAAACTCTTCATTCAATAGATTATTGCGAATGGACGACAAACATTTTTCCATTAGAATGGTAGAAGGAAGACACCTTCATAGAACATTTGTCTATGCAAAAGAACACGGCGAAGATCTTAAAGTTGCTATATCAATAGGTGTTCATCCAGCTGTTTCTATTGCGGGGGCATATCAGGCTGACTGGGGAAAAGATGAGCTTGATATTGCAAATGAGTTATTGAACAAAAAACTTGCGCTTTCCATATCTCCTTATTCTGGAATGCATGTACCATCAGAATCAGAAATAATAATCGAAGGAAGAATTCTCAAGGACAAGACACACAAGGAATGGATGGTTGAAATGCTTCGCACATATGATTTTAAAAGAGCTCAACCAGTTTTTGAGCTTGATAGAATATACTATAGAAATAATCCAATCTTCCATGATGTGTTAGCTGGCTTTGCCGAACATCAATTATTAATGGGGATGCCTATTGAAGCTAAAATAAACAAGGAACTAAAACAAGTCCTACCACAGACTAAGAATGTTGTACTAACTGAGGGCGGTTGTAAATGGTTACATGCAGTAGTTCAAATTTCCAAGAAACATGATTCAGATCCAAAGAAAGCTATTACTACTGCATTTTCTGCTCACAGATCCCTTAAGAATGTGGTAGTAGTAGACGACGACATTGATCCATCTGATCCAGTTGCTGTTGAATATGCAATGGCTACGAGATTTCAAGCAGACAAGGATCTAGTAATAGTACCAAAAGTAAGAGGCTCTAGTCTAGACCCATCAAGTGATCAGAAAAATCTTCTTACTACTAAGATGGGAGTTGACGCCACCAAATCTTTTTCAAAAAGGGCTGAGGGATTTGAAATTGCTAAAATTCCTGGTGTAGGCAATATGTCATTAAAAAATTACTTGAAATAAAAAATGTGTTAAAACTAAAGTGCAGAATCAATCATTAATGCAATAAACAGTATTGCAAGATATGGACTTGAAAACTTGAACAATGTCCATGATGCCCTTTCAGAAGGTTTTACAAGTAGCCATACACTTAGTGCAACCATTATTGCACCAGAAACAATTGCTGTGTAAAGATATACTTCATGAAATAGATGCTTTCCAGATGTACCTGTCATAAAGAAGGGAAGTATGCTAAAAAGAACCATCATGAGAGTTGTTCCAGCAATTACCCGAACTGATGTCTTTTCAGACTCTACAGCAGTCAACATAGGAACATTGACTTTGTTGTAATCTTCCTTGACGTGAAGTGTAAGACTCCATATGTGCATGGGAATCCAAACAAAAACTAATCCTGCCATTACTAACCCTAAATCCCATAGGCCTGAAGTTGTAACTGCCACGTATCCAATCATAGCAGGTGCTCCTCCTGAAAAACCTCCTAAAACAATGTTTGTTCTACTTCTCCTTTTGAGTAACTTACTGTAAATCAAAATGTTATCTGCAAGTCCAAAGGCCATGAAAATACCTGCCCATGTGTTTATGGCAAAAGAACTAACTAATGATATTCCTGCAAGAATTAATCCAAAATATAGTGCCTTTTCAGCAGGGAAAATTCTCCTACTTGGAATGGGCCTATCCTTTGTACGTTCCATTATTGCATCGATGTCTCTATCATTATAGTTCGTCAGTGTATTTGCAGCAGCAGAGCCAGCTATTACGCTACCTATGAGAAGACTCCAAGTTAATGGTGATATCGGAATATGATACAGATTAGATGCAGTAAAGGCTGCTCCTATTGCCGTGAAAACAAGGAGATACCATATCTTTGGCTTGGTAACTTCATAGTATACCTTAATTCTTGAACTTGCTTTTGTTGTTAGCACACTCTTACCCACATTTGGAACTTATTACTTATTTATAGGTTGAAAAGGTCACTTTGGCTATTTTGCTGGTTTGTAAGGCATTGGCTTTGTTGTCCTTTTCATTTCAATAAAACTCTCTGAACGCTGAACTCCTTGAATTCTTCCTAATCTTTCAGATATTAGTCGATGCATTTCATCAAGGTTTTTAGCATACATGGTCACAATGATGTCAAATCTTCCTGTTACTTCTGAAATCTCTCTTACTTCTGGGATCTTCATTAGTTCTTGAATTACATTATCTCTCATCTTTGAATCCATGTTTATTCCAGTGAGTGCTTTTACGGTATACCCTAATTCCCTATCGTTTACAACTATTGTAAAACGCTCAATGAGTTTTCTCTTGATTAATCTCTTAATTCTGCTATATACTACAGAAGAATTTACATTAATCTTCTTTGAAATTCGTGGAACTGATATGTTTGCATCTTGTGATAACTCCGATAAAATTATCATGTCTAAATCATCAACTTTTGTCATTCAAAACACCATTTATTGTGAATAATTGGATCTTATTAAAGTTGTTAGTATAAAATTTCTATAATTTACTAGATGTAACCTTTTTTGTATAACATTTCTGCTAACAATACTGCACCCTTTGCAGAGCCCATCTTTTCATTATGTGAAAACAGTACATACTTGATGCCATTGTCAAACACGGTGTCTTCTCTTAATCTTCCAACAACTGTAGTCATTCCTTGGTTGATTTCTCTATCTAATCTTGGTTGTGGCCTTGTAGGATCTTCATTAACCATGAGATATTCTTTTGGAGCAGAGGGTAAACCAGTGACACTTACATTGTTTGAAAAGTCTTGCATGGCTTTTCTGACATTTTCTGGATCAACATGAGTAGCGGTCTCAACAAAAACAGTTTCTGTATGTCCATCTAATACTGGAACTCTGGTACATGTACAGCTGACTTTCATTTTTGCTGGATCAATCTTTCCATCTACTAATTTTCCAAGTATCTTTCCTGTTTCTAGTCTTACTTTGTCTTCTTCTTTTGGTATGTATGGAATTATGTTATCAGTAATATCTAGTGCAGAAACACCAGGTGATCTGCCGGCTCCTGACATTGCCTGCATGGAAGTCATGATTATTTTTTGAGCACCAAACTTGTCTAAAAGCGGTCTCATCGTAATTGCAAGTCCTGTTGTAGTACAATTTGGTAATGGTGCAACAAATCCTTTCCAACCGCGGTTCTTTCTTTGAACATCTAGTAATGCAATATGATCATCATTTATTCCAGGAATCAAAATAGGTACATCTGCTTCATATCTGTACGCTGCAGATGTGCTGATTACTGGGGTAGTTTTTGCAAATTTTGTTTCTATGTCTCTTGCAGCCTCACTTTCTACTGAACTGAAAATTAAATCAAGGTTATCTGGATTGATATCCTCTACCGAATCTACCATCATATTTTTCACATATTCTGGAACAGGTTCTCTCAAGTGCCACTTCAAGATGCCACTGTTTGGATCTCTGATTGCATCTACAAACTTTTTCTTGGCTGATCGTTCTGATGCTGCTATCTGTTTTACCTCAAACCATGGATGTTTATCTAAAGCAAGAACAAATTCCTGTCCTACTGCGCCAGTAACTCCTATGATGGCTACGCGTTTCATAATGAAAATGGTCCTTATACAATTAATATTCTTTTAGAAGTACTAACAAAACACAACTAAATACCGTTATGGTATTTGGAAAATGTGCAGTTTAAAGTAGAAAAGGCCATAGCAAATCACAAAGTAGTTGCTCATGGAGGAATGTTTTCAAGTGGCATTGGAAATGATTCGAGTTTACTTGATTTTAGTTCAAACGTTAACCCTCTTGGTTTTCCATCTAAAGTAAGAGGTGCTTTCAAAAATCTTTCACAAGTCTCTGTTTATCCAGATCCTGATTCAAATGAATTAAGAACTCATCTTCAAAAATATACTGCAATTCCAAAAAATCAAATTATAGTTGGTAATGGAGCCACAGAAATAATCTATAACTATTGTAATGCATTTTTAAGAAAACAAAAAATACTAATCCCGATTCCTACATTTGGTGAATACGAGTCTGCTGCAAAATTAAATGGTGCACTACTTTACTTCTTTAAAACAATGAATTTGAACGAAAATTTGTCAGAATTTCAAGACATGATTCCACAGAAAAATTGTATATTTTTATGTAATCCAAATAACCCCACGGGAGTTCTCATAAAAAGAAAAAATATGTTAAAGATCTTGGAATCTGCACATGATAAATCTACAATGGTTTTTCTCGATGAATGTTTTATTGAATTAGTTCCTGCTGGAAATGAGAGTGTCATTTCATATTTGAAAGAATTTGATAATCTCTTTATTCTTAGATCTTTAACCAAGTCATTTGGATTAGCAGGACTAAGAATTGGATATGGACTTGGCAACAAAAAAATGATTGAAATCCTACAAAAGATTAAGATACCTTGGAATGTTAGTGGGATTGCGCAAAAATCATCAGTCAAAGCATTGTCTGATAAATTACATTTACCAAAAACACTAAATCTTATAAGAAAGGAATCAAAATTTCTCATAAATTCTATATCAAGGATCAAGGGTTTTACTTGCTATAATTCAGATACAAACTTTATTCTAATAAAATCAAAGATAAAATCAAATCAAGTACAAGATAGATTATTGAAGAAAAATATTCTCATAAGAAATTGTAATACATTTCATGGACTGGATAACAACTTCATAAGAATTGCAGTTCGAACCCATAAAGAAAATCTCAAACTAATTGAGGCGTTAAGAAAATTATGACTGCAAAAACTTTGATGATACAGGGTACATCCTCTGGAGCAGGAAAAACAACTCTAGTAACAGCCCTTTGTAGAATTCTCTCTGATAAAGGATACAAGGTAGCTCCATTCAAGTCTCAAAATATGTCTTCATATTCTTATGTTGAAAAAGAGTTTGAAATCTCAAGGGCGCAAGCTATTCAAGCAATTGCAGCAAGAACCAAAATAATTCCTATGATGAACCCAATTTTGCTAAAGCCCCTTGGAAATTACACAAGTCAGGTTTTTGTCAATGGTGTATTCTATCGCAAAATGCATGCCAAAAATTATTACGAAAAATTTGCACTCTCAACAGGTCTGAAAGAATCAAAAAATGCACTGGATCAATTGTTAAAGACAAATGATATTGTAATACTGGAGGGAGCAGGATCTCCAGCTGAGATAAACCTGCAAAAATATGACATTGCTAACATGAGAATGGCAGAGTATTGTAAATCTCCGGTAATTCTGGTAACTGACATCGATAAGGGAGGAAGTTTTGCTAGTATAATTGGAACATTATCTCTTCTTGATAAAAAGTATCAAAAATTCATCAAAGGGTTTGTGATAAACAAATTCAGAGGAGATGTAGCCATACTACATCCAAGTTATTCTATATTAAAAAAGAAAACTTTGAGACCAGTAATCGGTACAATTCCCCTAATTGAATTTGATATACCGGATGAGGATTCTCTACATGTAACTCCAAAACAAGTTTCATGGACAAAAAAATATCTTGTAACTTTAGACAAAGAAATAGATCATCTGGCTCATGTTGTGAAAAAAAATTTAGATATGAAAAAAATAGGAAATATGTTAAATTGATTTTAATACCTATTACTGCAGTTATACTTGCTCTTGTTTTAGATTTTTTCTTCGGTGATCCAAAAAATAGATATCACCCAACTGTTTGGATGGGAAGACTAATAGGAAAATTTGTACCGTATACAAGATCTATCAATCCATTAATTGAAAAAATTAATGGAATGGCTCTTCTTATTTTAGTAGTAACAATAGTTTCTATTTTGATACTCTCATTTTCTTCTATCCTGAAATATGCAGAAAATTTTGATCCAAATGGAATTTACAAAATTCTATTTCTAAGTTTAAGCGTAATTTCAATTGGAGTTCTTCTAAAGACTACTGTTGCAATAAAGGGCATGGAAAATCACGCATCAAAAATTATGAATGCATTATCAAAAAATGACCTAGATGATGCTAGGGCAAAACTTTCCATGATAGTAAAACGAAATACCAAAAATTTAGATAAACAACATATTATTTCTGCAACTTTGGAAAGTATCAGCGAAAACATTGTTGACGGCATAACTGGTCCTCTTTTTTATTACTCAATTTTTGGTCTGGTAGGCGCATTTGTTTACAGGGCTGTAAACACTGCTGACTCTATGATAGGATACAAGACAGAAATATTTAGAAATGTAGGTTGGTTTGCTGCCAACTGTGACAAAATACTTAATTTTCTTCCCTCCAGACTCACAAGTCTTGTAATGATACTTTCTTGTATTATATTAAAAAAAGATTGGAGGCATTCAATTCATATCATGAAAAGAGATGGTCCGAAAACTGAAAGTCTAAATGCTGGTTATCCGATGGCAACTCTAGCTGGTGCACTTGGAATTAGATTTGAAAAGATAGAGCATTACGTATTAGGGGATGGTAATTCAGAGATGAGTGAACAACATTTTAAATCTGCAATTTCTATTATGAAAATTACTACAATATTATTTGTTTTAATTTTTACAATTCCTGTGATTTTGTTATTATCCTCTCTTGGTTGGCGGTTTAATGTTTAAGGGCATATCATCAGTAGTCTCATTTCTAACCATTATTCCTTCTAAGAATAGTGAACTAGAAACTGTTGCAAAGAACATGTATCTTTTTCCAATCGCAGGAGCTGTTATTGGACTGATAATTGGTGCGGCAGGTTATGGCCTTTCTTTATTTATTCAACCTCTAGTTACTGGTTTAATCTTGACAGGCGCACTTGTCATCCTTACAGGAATACATCACACTGATGCACTTTGTGATTTTGCAGATGGACTGATGGCAAAAGGAACAAAAGAAAAGAAACTCAAAGCAATGAGAGATCCAGCAGTTGGTTCTGCCGGAGTAATAACCATAGTATTGTATGCTGCAGGTATGATACTGGCAATTTCCATGATGAAGGGTTTTGTATTGTTTGAGGCAATCCTGCTAAGTGAACTAATGGCCAAACTCTCAATGATAATACAGGCAAACCGTGGTCTTTCAGCATGGCAAGGACTCAGTTCTCCTTTTACTCAATCCATGAAAGACCCACGAAAACTTGCTGTAGGTGTAGGACTGGCTATAATACCCACCGTGATTTTGGGGGGTATGACAGGAGTATTTGTAGTCATATCATCTGTAGGGCTTTCTTTTCTATTACTTGCAGTAGCAAACAGGAGCTTTGGAGGAATATCCGGTGATGTATTTGGAGCGAGTAATGAGTTGGTTAGACTGGCATCACTATTGATTTTTGCATCAGTATGATAGGATTAGTTATGTGTGGAGGTAAAGGTACTAGGATGAAGTCATCAGAGGAAAAACTTCTTCTAAAATACAGAAAACCTCTGATCGAACATGTTCTAAATGCTTTTGAAAATTCAAAAATTTTTTCAAGGATAGTATGTGTTACAAGTAATAATGCACCAAAGACACGTGAATTTGTTTCTAGAATGGGAATTGATATATTGGAAACAAAGGGAAGTGGATATGTTAATGATTTAGATGAGGCTATTCTTAAGTTTGATGAATTAATTTTCATAGCCTCTGGTGATATGCCACTTTTAGATTCTGAAATAATCAGAAAAATTATAAAATTAGTCAATGAAAAAAATGCGTGGACGAGTATATTAGTAAGAAAAAGTTTTCTTCAATCTCTTGGATTTGAAGCAGAATTTTTTGTTAATTACAATGATAAAGAATGTGCTTATACTGGAATATCAATTATTGATCCTAAACAGATAAAAAATATGCAATATGTGACAGAATCATACGTAATTCTTGATGATAAAAGAATAGCTACTAACCTGAATACAAAAAAGGATTATGATCTAATCTGCGCTACCTAAAATTTTTCCATTTGTTTTTGCAATGGAACCAGTTGGCTCAGCTAAAGTATTACCACAAGCCTTGCATGTAACTATTGAAGAAACATGTGAGTAAACAACACTCTCTTCTCCGCATTCTTTGCATTGTACTCTTTGAAATTTGCTACCTGGTTTTGGTATCCAAATATGGGCTCTTTTCATTATGCAACTAGCTCCAATTTTCTTAATCTTATTCCAGCTACATTCCATTTCTTCTTGCATTCTGGACATGTCATAATAGGAGTAATCTTCTTAGTAGTCTTTGCTGGCTTTGCTAATTTGGGGAATTTCTGACCACCATAACCTTTCTTATCTTCCGCGTGTCTTCTTTCACCTATAGCAGAACCTCTTCTCTTTCCTGCCTTGTATATGGAGACCTTCTGCAATGTATGCTTTTTGCATTTAGGACAATACCTGTTGATCTCCTTTGGCATATTCATAAAAAATGAGCTACGTTGACCGTAATTTAAACATCGCTTTAATAGTATCTTGGGTTGTATCTCTTCTATGAAGGCCAGCTCACTTGCCTCCATGATTTTATCACTCAACGCAGTAGCTGATGGGTGAAAACAAGGCAGATATTGTCTTGAAAAATTGTAGGCTAGTTAACGTTTATTCTAGAGAAATTATACCTCAAATTCATGTGGCAATAAAAAAAGACAGGATTGCATACGTAGGAAAAGACGCATCTCATACTGTTGGCGAGAAAACTGGAGTCATTGATTTACAGGACAAATACATCACACCAGGATTTGTTGATCCTCATACACACATAGATCAATATGTACTTCCATCCGAACTTGCAAAAAAATCACTCTTGTCAGGTACTACGACTTTATTTTCAGACCCAATTGATGTTGTAAGTGTTTGCGGTTACAAAGGGTTCAAGGAATTTGTTAAAATGACGCAGAGTCTACCAATAAGGGTTTATCATGTAATTCCGGGAGGATTACCAGTTGATAGAAAATTCAGTCACGCAAAAACATTAACCAAGAAAGAAGAGAAAAAAGGACTAGACATGGAAAATGTAGTTGGCCTAGGCGAAGTATTCTCTTGGACCAAAGTTACAACAAGGGATCCCAAAACTATTGAAAGTATATCTAATGTCTTAAAAAATAATGGCATCATAAATGGCCACACAGCTGGCGCAAGTGATAAAAAGCTAAATGCCTACATTGCCTCTGGAATTTTTTCATGTCATGAACCAATTGACTATGATCAAGTCTTGGAAAGATTAAGACTTGGAATGTGGGTTATGATGAGAGAAGGTTCTATAAGACGAGATCTTGATAAAATTCTACCTAACATACTATCTCATAGAACCTATCTTGATAGACTGATGTTCTGTACTGATGGGGTCACTCCAAAGGATCTTGTTGAATATGGCCTTATTGATCATTGTGTACGAAAGCTATCTCTATTGGCATGAATCCAATAGATGCTATCACAATTGCATCAAAGAATTCTTTTGAATATTATGGTATGAGCAAAGACAGGGGAGCAATTGCTCCTGGTAAGTTAGCCGATATTCTTATTTTTGATGATTTGGAAAAGATCAAGCCAAACAAAGTCTTTGTAGGCGGAAAATTAATGGTGGCTCATAATAGTCTTGTAATAGACATACCCAAAACCGTGATTCCGGGTTGGATGAAAAAAACAGTAAAGACAGGAACAAAGTTTGGAGGAAAAGACTTTGTAATACAAAGTAAAGGAAACTCTGCACAAGCATTGGTTATCAGACTTGACACTGAAATAATAACAAAAATGGATCAGGAGGAGCTTCAAGTAAGGAATGGTAATGTGATGGCATCATACGATAAAGATGTGTGGAAGGTAGCTGCTATTGATAGGACATATGGCACTGGAAAAAAAACTGTAGCATTTTTGAGAAATTTTGGTGCTGACATAGGAGCATTTGGATGCACGCAGAGTTTTCATGAAAATGATATGATAGTTATAGGTTCAAATGAAAAAGACATGGCCTTTGTTGCAAACAATCTGACCAAAATGCAAGGAGGAATGCTGGTAGCTAAAAACGGCAATATGCTAAGTAAATTTTCACTACCGCTTGCTGGCCTTATATCCGCATTACCTTTTGAAAAAACATTAGATGAGTATTCTAGTATAGATTCTAAACTAATAGAGACTGGGTGTAAATTTAAAAATCCTCGTCTCATACCTCTTTTCTTACCCTTTCTTGCATTGCCTGAGATCAGAATCTTACATACTGGTGTTGTAGACGTGAAAAATAGAAGATATCTGAAGATCTTGAATCTGAACCGATAAGGTATTAAAAGGGGCAACTAATTACACGAACTAAGGGATTAATTTTGGCATCTATTCAACAAACACCACAAGGACCTGTTTTAGTATTAAAAGAAAGTGCATTACAACAAAAAGGTCGAGATGCACAAAAGAACAACATTGCTGCGTCAAAGCTAGTTGCAGAACTTGTAAGAACTAGTCTTGGCCCACGAGGAATGGACAAAATGCTTGTTGATTCCTTAGGTGACGTTACAATTACAAATGATGGTGCTACCATTCTAAAAGAAATTGATGTACAACATCCAGCTGCAAAAATGATGGTTGAAATTTCAAAAACTGTTGATAATGAAGTAGGCGACGGAACAACATCATCTGTAGTATTTGCTGGTGCTCTTTTAGCAAAAGCCGAAGAGCTTTTAGAAAAAGATGTTCACGCTACAGTAATTATTGAAGGTTATCAGGCAGCAGCAGAAAAAGCACTCTTACTTCTTACAGAAATGGCAAAGCAAGTAAGTCCAAATGAAAAAGAAATTCTACTTAAAATTGCAAAAACTAGCATGCAATCAAAGCTCATCTCAGAGGACAGTGATATGCTATCCAAACTTGTGGTAGATTCAATTCTACAGGTTGTAGAAAAAGAAGCAGATGGACATAGAGTGGATATAGATAATATTAAAGTGGAAAAGAAAGCAGGTGGCTCTATTAGAAATACTCAGTTTATCAAAGGCATAGTACTTGACAAAGAAGTTGTTCATAGTGGTATGCCAACTAAAATAGAAAAAGCAAAAATTGCATTACTAAATTCAGCTCTAGAAATAGAAAAAACTGAGATGAGTGCAGAAATTAGAATTAGCGATCCTACTCAGATGCAGATGTTCCTCGAAGAGGAAAATAGAATGCTAAAATCTATGGTAGACAAGATTCATCAAATTGGTGCAAATGTGCTGATTTGTCAAAAAGGTATAGATGACATTGCACAACATTATCTCGCTAAACAAGGTATACTTTCAGTCAGAAGAGTAAAAGAAAGTGATATGACAAAACTTGCCAAGGCAACTGGAGGTAGAATTAGCAGTAATATCGATGATATGATTCCAAAGGACTTGGGTGCAGCAGAACTTGTTGAACAAAGAAAAGTAGAGACAGACAAATGGGTCTTTATTGAAGGTTGCAAGAATCCAAAAGCTATCACATTATTGCTCAGAGGAGGATCTCAAAGAGTAGTAGATGAAGTTGATAGATCAATGCATGACTCACTCATGGTTGTAAAAGACGTAATAGAAAAGCCAGCCGTTGTAGCTGGAGGCGGAGCACCAGAAGAATACTTGGCTTCTCATCTAAAGGAATGGGCTGATAGATTCGAAGGAAGAGAACAACTTGCAATCAAAAAATACGCTGAAGCTCTTGAAATAATTCCACTTACAATTGCTGAAAATGCAGGAATGGATCCAATCAATACTATGGTTACACTTCGTGCAAAACACAGTCAAGGAAAGAAATGGACTGGTATTGATGCAAGAAATACTCGAGTTGCAGATATGTTTTCTATTGATATCATCGAGCCTGTTGCAGTAAAAGAGCAGATAATAAAATCTGCAACTGAAGCTGCATGCATGATACTTAGAATAGATGATGTTATTGCCTCATCCGGCGGCCGAGGTGGCGGCGGAAGAGGTCCTCCAATGGGCTAAGCCTTTTCATGTTAGAAAAGCTACAAAATCTAAAACTAGTAAACTCAGTTGTTGTTCTAAACGATTTTTTTCTTGATCGTATCATCAAGATCCCAAACTTGGATGAACTTTACACTCAAATTTTAGAAAAAAGTAAATTGGGTGGAAGTATTCGTGGAATTTCACAAACAGATCTGAAGGGTGGAAATGCGACAAATGTTGCTTATGCGCTTGCAAGACTTGGTTGTCCTGTCTCATTAATTACAATTGCAGATAAAACTTGTTCTCATATGATAAAAGAAATTTTTTCTGAATTTACTAATGTCTCACTTTTTATAATTGATGGAAAACCTGGAAGAACAACATCTCTTGAATTTAACAATGCGGGAAACATTGTAAACATAATGATCTCTGATTTAGGTGATAATGAAAATTTTGGACCTGAAAAGCTTGGAATGAAAGAGCAAGATGCAATAAAAAATGCAGATGCTGTAATTGTAACAAACTGGGCAAGTAACAAAAAAGGAACTGAACTTTCTCATTTTGCCTTTTCAAAATCTACCTCAGCATTTCATTTCTTGGATCCTGCTGATATACAGACAAGACCAACAGAATTCAAAGACGCATTAACCAAACTTGCAGATCACTTGGATTCTTTATGTATTAATGAAAATGAATGTAATGTTCTCCTCAAACAGTTTGGATTAGACGCAATTTCTGGAGAGAACGAAACTAGAAAACTGGTACTTGAATTAGCCAATAGATCTTCCATATCTATAGATCTTCATACTTGCACAGGATCCTATTGGTCAAACGGAAAAGAGGTTGAATTTGTCAAATCTTTCCAAGTGCAGCCAAAGTTTGTAACTGGAGCTGGAGATGTCTGGGACGCTGCAAATCTACTTGGCTATCTTGCTAACCTGAATCCTGTGGAAAGACTTGAACTTGCAAATGCCACCGCCTCATTATATGTCAGTAATTCTCTTGGAATTCCCCCAACAATGGATGAAGTTTTATCATTTGTTGGGGATAATAGCCAATGAGTCTTCAATTATTGTGTAAAAACGATGAAATTGACATCATCCAACAGTGTTTTTAGATCAAAAAATTGATCCTCCCAATGTTCTAAATTGAGAGAAAGGTTTTTTAATAATCTAAAATTTAGATCTGACAAGTTGAATTACAAATTTTTTGCACCGATACTAGCTGTGATGATTTTCTCTTCTGTGTTACCAATGTCTGCATATGCTCAAACTAGTCAAGGAAACAGTGGTAATGCAGGACAATACCTTCAACAATGCATTCAACAATTCCAAGGTTCAGATCATATTTATTGTGCTAATTTCTATACCGCAAATGTTGCCAAATCAGGTACTCTAAACCAGTATTTCTTACAAGGCTCATTGGCAAATAGCATCGTAGTTTATGAGAATACAAAAGTAACGCTTTCCGGTCTTAAATCAACAACTCCTGATGAAGGCAAGAAATTATCATATCAATGGGGTCAAATTTCTGGTGATGCAATAACTTTTGCTCCAAGTTCTACTGCTCCAGTTATATCATTCATCGCTCCTGCAGTCCCTGCAAATGAAGTCAAGTCACTGAAATTATCATTAACTGTAGATGATGGATATGGATTAAAAGATACTACGACATTTGATGTTGTAGTTTTACATGTTAATCATCCTCCGGTTGTTAAAGTAAACCCTGATCAAGTTGTTGATGAAGGCACTCAAGTCTCTCTCACAGCTACAGCAACAGATCAAGATAATGATCCATTGACAATAGCATGGGGCCAATATTCTGGTTCAAGTGTACAATTATCCTCAACTACAACTACTAATACATCATTTATTGCACCAGCAGTAACACCTGGTCAAACTGCAGTTTTGTTATTCGTATTTACTGCAGATGATGGACACGGTGGCAAAGCAGCTGCCATGACCAAAGTTACTGTCAAGAGCACTCACCAAGATCCAACTGTCACATGTCAAGATGCAGCAGTTAATTCAAACACACTAGTTAGATTACCAGTATCAGTTGCAAACCCAAGTGGTGATACAATATCATATTACTGGAGACAAGTTTCTGGACAACCAGTACAATTATCATCAAATACTGACATGAGTCCATCCTTTGTAGCACCAACACCAAATGGTCCAAGTGGTACACTTCAATTTACACTGGATGTTACCGATAATCTTGTTGATATTCCATCCTGTTCTGTTACTGTAAAGATAAACAATGTGCCTATAGCAGGACAGCCGCCAGTAGCTAATGCAGGTATGGATCAAACTGTTGATCCAAATAGCAGAGTCGTATTGGATGGAAGTGCTAGTACAGGTGTAGATATAAAATACAAGTGGGTACAGATCAGCGGCGATCCAGTCACTTTGATATTGAGTGGTACTGCTCAGCCAGCATTCTACTCACCAACTGTTGACTATGGCCAACAGAAAGTAGTAGAGTTCAAACTCACAGTAACCAACCAATATGGTTCAGACAGTAGCACAGTAAAGATTACAGTAGTTCGAGAGGGTCAACCACCGACTGCTAAGATAAACATAGTACCTTAGTTCTCTTTTTTTAAAAATTTTCTTTTAAATTTTGATAAGTGAATATTTCTATTTTTATTGAGGTTCTATGGTAGCAGGCGGTTTACTTGAAATTACATAGCTTACCCAAGCCACATCTTCAACCTCATTTGTAATTCTATTACTAATTCTTTCAAGTATGTCAGAAGGTAATCTTGTCCAATCTGCAGTCATTGCATCAATAGAATCTACTACTCTAACAAGAACGACATGACCATATTTTCTTTCATCTCCAACTACTCCTACTGCCCTATCATCTCCTACTGCTGCGTAAGCTTGCCAAACTTTATCATACCATGCTGAAGAAGCAAGTTCGTCTTCGACAATCTTACTTGCATGTTTACAGATCTGTAATTTTTCTGGAGTCAATTCACCCATTACTCTTACAGCAAGACCAGGGCCTGGAAATGGATGACGATTGAGAAGTTTGTGGGGTACTCCTAAAATTTTGCCAACTTTTCTTACTTCATCCTTGTAAAGGAATCGAAGAGGCTCCAAGACTTGTAAGTGCAACCATGATGGTAATCCTCCTACATTATGGTGAGTCTTAATTACTGCTGCTGGACCCTTGGAAACTCCACTTTCTATAACATCTGGATATAATGTACCTTGAGCCAACCATTTGAAGGGACCGTTCTTTTCAGCAAATTCTGTAAATACCTTGACAAACTCTTCTCCTACAATCATTCGTTTCTGTTCAGGATCAGTTACTCCTTTGAATCTACTAAGAAATCGTTGTTTGGCGTTTATTACTGTAAAATTCATACCAAAATTATTTTCAAACATACTTTCTACTTCTACTTCTTCATCTAGTCGCAAAAGACCGTTATCTACAAAAACACACTTGAGTCTATTTCCTATAGCTTTTTGAATTAATAATGCTGCTACTGTAGAATCAATACCTCCACTTATTCCACATAGTACATTACCATCAATCTTTGAAATTTCCGATACTGTCGTTTCTATAAAATTCTCCAAAGTCCAATCTTGTTTTGCTTTGCATATGTTTAAAACAAAATTCTTCAACACTTGAACTCCTTTTTCAGTATGGACTACTTCTGGATGAAATTGAATACCATATACCATTTTTTGTTTATTTGCAATCGCAGCCGCAAAAGAATTTTCCGTATGCCCTATTATCTCAAATCCCTCGGGTAGACTTTCGGCGGCATCGCCATGACTCATCCAAGCTCTTGTTGATTGACCCATACCAGAAAGTAAATCTGAATCATTATCTATGCTAAGTAATGATGAACCATACTCCTTGTGAGAACGCTTGACTTTGCCACCAAATTTGTTAACAATTAATTGATGACCATAACATATTCCAAGTACTGGAAGTCCTATCTCAAATATTTCACTTGATGGTTGAGGCGAATCCTTATTGTATACACTTGCAGGTCCTCCGCTAAATACAATCCCTTTTGGATTCATCTTCTTTAATTCTTCAGGTGATATGTTGTATGGAACAAGTTCGGAATAGACTGAAAATTCCCGAATTCTTCTACAAATAAGATGACTATACTGCGAACCGAAATCTAATACTATTATTTTATCCATGATATCACTTTTGAGAATTTTCTATCATTCTGGAAAATGACCATGTTACTGTATTTATTATCTCGGTTACTCTTTCCTTTTGACGATAATTCTTGATAAGAATTTCTCTGATTCTATTGCCGTCTTTATTTACTAAACATGACATGGCCGCATTTTGGGGAATCTTGCCATTTTGGACATCTAATTTATCTTGACTTTCCATTCCTCCTACTATTCTTCCAAGAAAAAACGACTTGAATGGATGAGTTTCTACATCTAACATGATATTTTCTAATGGGATGATTACTAGTTCATCCGGAGTTACATGTACATTTGCCAAAATTTTACTGTCTGGTGTTTTAATTAGTATTACAGAAGATGTTTGTTGACTTGATTGCGTGTTCTGTTTATTAGAAGATACAAGAGAAGATGCTTTGCTAAAACTTGATTGCTTTACCAGAGAATCAAGAATACGAAGATTCTGTTGAAATCTATCTATCTCTCTTTCTCTTTTTTCAATTTCTTCAGAGATCCATTCTCTTAATTCTAAAATATCACGTATATTCTCCTCTGAATAATCCATGTTTTTTCTATTGTTGAATGGATAATAAATATTAAAACAAGCTCTGTTATCTGACCAACTTTTGAAGGTCTTCTAATTTTATATTTTTGAATCCTATTATTGACTGGGATGTAGTAAAAAGCTCAGCATTACTTTTTGGGGCTAACCACTCTAAGAGTGATTTTCCTTTTCTTAACTTTTTTAATTTTAAAGATTTGTTATATGTTCCTATTTTGGAATATTTTCCTATATGGATTCCAAAATCCATTCCAATTAGGATAATTCTGGATGCTCCAAAATGATTGGCAAGAAATACACATCTGTCACCATCTGTGAATCCACCAAAATTTCTAATTTTTCCAAATGGTTTATCCTCTGTTGTTCCTAGACAATATTTGAATGAAATTGCATGTGGAAGTCTGTTAATGTTATCTCCATGTGCATGCACAATCATTATTGATTTGAGCTCTGACGCTTTTTTAAGATATTCCATGTTTCCATCAAGATCAGTTACTACAATATTTGGTGTTATCTTGTTTTCAATCAAGGCTTGGGTAGCGCCATCAGCTACGATCTTTGTAAAATTTCTAAATTTTTTTAGATATGGTAAAGAAAGATCAAGAGATGGTCCTGCTCCAATAATAAAAACAGTTTTGTTTTTAATTTTTCTTTCTAACATGTTTAATCTCAGTCTTGCTTTTAGAAGTGAATTGAGGATATTGGCTGATTCTTATTTCTTTTGATCTATCATAATCAAATTCATTTAGAATTTCCTGATATTTTTTTTGCCAACCATTCAAAGTCATGTAAGTCTAAATGTATCTGGGTTAATCATAAATCATATGCATGAACTAGCAGGAGTAAGAATAGGTGGTTCTAACCCAATACGGGTAATGGGAATTATTAATACAAGTCCAGAATCATTTTACAAAAAATCAGTATTTACTGATAAGCGAACTATATGCAAGGTTTCAAAATTAATGGAAGAAGATGGTGCTGATTTTATTGATGTTGGAGGAATGTCTACTGCACCATATATCAAAACTCTAGTATCAGAGGAACAAGAAATCCAAAGAATTACAAGCGCCATAGAGTCTATCCAAAAAGTCTCTAGGTTGCCTATCTCTATTGATACATGTAGAGCAAAGGTAGCAAAAGCTGCTCTTCAACTAGGAGCAGAAATAATCAATGATGTTTCAGGCCTAAAATATGATAAAAATATGATTGATGTGCTTGAGGAATATCGTCCATCCGTTATTGTCTGTGCATTTAGTAATGAACTGATTAAAGGAAATCCAGTAACACAAGCAAGAAAATTGCTTAGTCAAAGTGTCGCAATGGCATTAAAATCAGGAATTCCAAAGAGCAAGATCGTAGTAGATCCTGCAATTGGCTTCTTTAGACAAAAGGCACAAGGCATATTGTTTACGAAAATAAACTCTGATTGGTTGCAAAGAGACATCTTGGTATTGAGAAACTTGAATGAAATAAAAGATCGATATCCTGTTCTTATTTCAATTTCACGAAAGTCATTCATAGGAAAAATATTAGACGAACCAGATCCTGCAGAGCGAATCTATGGATCTATTGCAGTAGAAACTTTTGCTGCTCTAAACGGTGTTGATATACTACGAACACATAATGTAAAAGCTACAAGCGATGTAATCAAGATCGTAAATAGATTAAAAAATCTCAAGAAAGGCTTATAACAGATTTTCATTCTAATCAAGAAGGTTTCATTGGAAATTAGGGAAGGACTAACATTTGATGATGTACTCCTTGTTCCTAAACGATCAGATATAGTTACTAGATCTCAAACAAATTTGCAAACAAAACTTTCAAGAAATATTTCTCTTAACATACCTATAATCAGTGCAAATATGGATACTGTAACTGAATCTGCTATGGCAGTGGCAATAGCACGAGAAGGTGGAATTGGAATTGTACATCGATTTCTTACTATTTCAGAACAGGTAAACGAGGTACTCAAAACAAAACGTTCAGGCAGCATAATAATAGAAAATCCGTATACCATAGATCCCAAACAAACAGTACATGAGGCTATGGAATCTATGCGCGAAAAAGGAGCTTCAGGATTGCTTGTGACAGATAATCAAGGTCAACTTGTTGGAATATTGACAAGAAGAGATATTGTGATGTTAGAAACAAAGGATGAGAGTAAAAAAGTCGACGAGGTTATGACAAGTGATGTTATTACAGCAAAATCTGGAATAGCCATAGTTGAAGCCAAAGAAATACTTAGAAAAAATTGCATTGAAAAACTACCTCTTTTAGATGAACGAGGACATGTCAAAGGACTAATCACTAGTAAAGATATCATTAATGCTGGTAATTATCCACATGCATCAAAAGACAGGAAGGGAAGGCCATTAGTTGGAGCTGCAGTGGGGGTAAAGGGAGATTTCATGGAAAGAACGGAAGCATTGCTAGATGCAGGTGCTGATGTCATAGTGGTAGATATTGCACATGGACATAGTGAAAATGCAATTAACACAGTTCGATTGATAAAGAAAGCTTTTCCAAACTGTGAATTAATCGCAGGAAATGTCGCAACCGCTCAAGGTACGGAAGATCTCATAAAAGCTGGTGTAGATGCAGTAAAGGTGGGAGTGGGTTCTGGTTCCATATGCATTACTAGAGTAATCACTGGTTCTGGAGTGCCTCAGCTTACTGCTGTAATGGATTGTGCACAAGTTGGCAAAAAATATGATATTCCAATAATATCTGATGGTGGCGTAAGGACATCAGGTGATGCTACAAAAGCACTTGCTGCTGGAGCATCTACTGTAATGGTTGGAAGCTTGTTGGGAGGAACAGATGAAAGTCCCGGTTCATTTATAACGAAAAATGGTAAACGATACAAGATTTACAGAGGTATGGCATCATTTTATGCAGCTCTTGGAAGAAAGAGTAAGGAAACCAGTAATGCTTCTATGGTTGAAGATCTTAATGATTATGTTGCAGAAGGTGTTGAGGCAATGGTTCCATACAAGGGAAGTGTAACCGATATCATAAAACAATTAACGGGAGGAATTCGTTCTGGTTTAAGTTATTGTGGTGCAAATACTATTCCTCAAATGCAACAAAATGCTGAATTCATAAAAATGTCAACAGCTGGATATGCAGAAAGTCAACCACATGATGTAGAGTTAATGTAATTTACTTTAAATATAATTGCAAACTAGTTTTTCTCATAATGCTCTCAAAAAAAAGTGTACTTGGAATTGCAATAGGTTCAGTAGGTGTTATCCTTGGTACCTTTTTTCTAATTCAGGACATGATGAGTAATGTACACGATGTAAATGATCCTGTGGATATTGGAAAAAGTGATATCTTTTCATTCGATACACTACAACATTATCATGAAATTCTTAATGTTACGGGAAACTCATTTCATGTTACACTTAAAACACCAAAAGATGGTTTACAAGTTAATAATGATTTTACAAAGACCGTTACCTTTGATTGGGTTAGTCTTTACAATGGAAAACATTTCATAAATATAACAAATACAGGAGGCTCTGTACTACATGTAACTGGAAAATTACAAGCCGTTACAAATCCCATGATATTCACATCACATCTTATTGTTATATCTTCAGGAGTTCTAATAATTGGAATTAGTGCAGTATTTTCAATTAGAAGACCAAAGGGATTCTAGATTAATTCAGCTCTTGGATATGAACCAAGTATCTTAAGAAATGTTGTATTTGGTCGTATCCTCTCAATAGTATCTAAAATACCGCTGTCATCTTGATGACCCTCAAAATCTACATAAAAATTGTATTCCCACGGAGTACTCTTTGTAGGACGTGATTCGATTTTTGTTAGATTGATTTTATTTACATTAAATTTTTCAAGAATATTATATAATGCACCAGGAATATGTTTTATTGCAAAAATTATGGATGTCTTGTCTTTAGATGTTCTTTCTTTTTTATTATTTGCCAAGACAAGAAATCTTGTATAATTATTTGGGTTGTCTTCTATTCCTTCTTTTATTATTGGAACATTATAGAGTCTCAGCAGCTTTTCTACTAGCAATGCATGCGATATTATCCTTGTTTAGCTCCAGGAGAATTTTCACACTACCAGCAGTATCATAAGTTGGTATGGGCTTCAAATGATTACTTTGTATGAATTTTCTACACTGACCAAGTGCCTGTGGATGAGAATATACCGTATCGATTTTTTCCAAATTTTGTAAACCTATAAGGCAATGTGATATCCTATGATATGTTTCACCTACTACACTGAGTTTGGTAGTAAGTAGTAAATCATAACTTTCACCTACACTTCCCTCAAGTGAATTTTCTACAGGAAGTATGGTGTAATCTGATCTTCCATTTTCTGTAGAGTCTAATGCCTCATAAAATGTAGGATGAGATATTGTCTCAATTGACTCTCTGAAAAAACTTACTGCGGCTGCTTGACTATAAGCTCCAGGTTCACCTTGGAATGCTACTTTTAACATATTCTTAGTTAGAGTTGAATTTTATAAAATCGCTGTTTCCAAACCTAGTTGATAATTTTCTTTCTTCAATGTATCCACAATCTATGCATTTTATACTACTGCCCATTGATACCACTTTTGCTCCACACTTGTTACATTGTGTAAATAAAACCCCCAGTTCAGGTTCACTAATTGTAGCATGTACAACCCCATTTAGATGACTAATTATTTTTGCAGTTACAATATCGCCTACTCTTACAAGAATCCTCTTCTTTGCTCCTTTTGCCTGACAAATACATTCTAGACCTGAATGTGTAGGCTTTCCATTTATGTACAATATGTTTATCGCAAACATGTTGTTCATCAGTGCTGAGATATTGCCAGTGATCACATCATCCACTTGTGCAACTGCAGGTTTTCTCATTTCATTGATTTTAGTCTATACGATTAGTTTTATCAAATTCAGACGTACCAATCACCAGTGATCTTATAGATTGACCATCATCGAAGGTGTTTTTGCCAGTTTCAAATTCTTCAATTATTGCAATTTTATCTCCTGGAAGGGTTGGTTTCTGAGACAATGCCTTAATTTGAAATTTGATGATTATAATTGTTTATAGCCAGTGAGGAATCTGTAGAAATCCCTCTATGCCTTCTTTTTTTAATATTTTCAGCAATGCATTTGCCTGAGGAGTAGATAAGACTGGCTTGTGAAAATGATTATCTGTTGATATTCTTGGGCATGCAACTTGAATGAAGGCATCAATTCCTTTGAGGTTACGTAATTTATCATCAGAAATTTCTGTTATGGCAAATAGTTGTACTTTCTTTCCTATATCTTCCAACTCTTTTTTGAATTTAAGAGCCGTGATTTTTGAAAACTGGCCTTCTTTTAGACCAACAATTATTCCAAATGTTTCTGCCTCAGCAGCCTTGTAGATGGTAAGTATTGCTTTTTTCTGTAGTGTTTTTGCAAATTCTGTAATTTCTCTAATCTCATTAAAGTATGGATCAAGTATGTATGTTGGTATGTTAGTAGATAGGGCAATTCCAGCAGCATGAAAATTACTTTGACCCAAAAATACATTTGCCTCTACCATATCCTTGGTTTCTGTAACGGGATAAAATTCACAACCAAATACCTGCCCGTCATTTAGCTGACCTTTACCTTTTCCAATTTTTACTGTAATACCTCCTTCTTCAAGTATTTTCTTTACTTTGTTAATTTCATGCAAATGTTGACTATCTGTAACAAGTGAAACTGTTTTCTCTTTAATTTCATTTACACATTTTCTTGCCACATTTTCAAATGATATGTCATCAAAAGCATCTATGAGAACTATGCTATCACCAAAACTCATTGAATTGATAGTATGTCCTATGTGAAATAGAATTTCTGCCCCTAGTACTTTTGCACCATTTGAATTAAGATCGCAGGTGCCAAAACAGCTATCTGCCATAACATATGCTGGAATTCCAAATCTCTCCATTATTCTTGAGGCTGTTTCTTGAATCTTTGGAATTAATCCATCTGGACCATTTAAGGCAACTGAGACTGGTTTTCTTTTTTCTATCTCTTCAAAAATCTTTTTCTCATCTATTACTATCAATCGTTATAGGAAATTGTTTTTTTAATTTAAATCAAACGAAACTGCCACAATATTTAATATTGTACATTTTGAAGACCAAATGAATGCCAATTGCTTTTGTGCTGATAAATGCCGAATTGGGAGCAGAAACTGAACTTTTAAACCAGCTAAAGAACATGGAGAGCGTAAAATACGTCTATGTTCTGTATGGTGCATATGACTTGGTAGTAAAAGTAGAAGCGCCAGATAATGAGACGCTAAAAAGAACCATCTCCAATAACATAAGGCAACTCAAAAATGTACGTTCTACCCTTACCATGACTGTAATCGAATGAAAGAGACATCTATTCTTCATATTGGCTTTGATGATACGGACTCGAGAAAAGGAATGTGCACTACTTTTCTTGCCTATAAAATAGTAGAATATTTAAAAAAAGAGAAAGTAAAATTTCTTGATTATCCATACTTGATTCGATTTAATCCAAATGTGCCATGGAAAACTAGAGGAAATGGTGCCGTTGCATTAAAGATTGAGACCAGAAAGCCTCAATTGGTAAAAAAGAACATTGTAAAATATATCAAAAAATATTCTGCTATAAAAGATGGTGCAAATCCAGGACTAGTTTTTTATGAACACAAAGATCTTCCGGAAAGTTTCGTTAAATTTGGAAAAATGGCACTAGATCATCTAGTAAGCAGAAATGAAGCAAAGAAATTCGTGCAAGACAATGAACTTGAAACTTATCATCTTGGCAATGGTCAGGGACTTATAGGTGCAATAGGTGCAATAGGATATGACTTTCGAGATCATACTTTTGAATTAATCTCATATAGAGATAAAACAAATCTTAGAAAAAAAAGAGAAATTTTCAAAGATAGTGTAGAAAAAATGCAGCAACTCACATTTCCTAGAACGTTTAACAGCTTTGATGAGTCAAAGAATCGAATTTTAATTGCACCACATGGTCCTGATCCTGTATTTTTTGGTGTACGTGGAGAAGATCCTGATTCTGTAATCAAAGGGGCATCTCTTGTAAAATCAAAGGAAAAATTCTATGGTTATATGGTATTTCGCTCAAATCAAGGTACAGGTGATCACTTGCAAAACGAATTTGATATTCAAAATCTAAAACCGTTTTCTTCAGGTTATCTAGTTGGAAAAATAGTAGAAAAACCACATACAATTTTGGGTGGACATGTATTCTTTCCAGTATATAAAAATGGAATTACGGTGAAATGTGCGGTATACAAACCAACTAAACTTACTACTATTGCAGAGAAACTGATGAAAGGAGATTTGGTGAAAATTGGCGGCGGAATACGAAAATCTTCAAAAAAACATAAGCAAGTTCTAAATGTAGAATTTCTTGAAATACTTGATCTTGAGAGAAATATTGTTTTAGTAAATCCCACGTGTGTGAAATGTAAAAAACGTATGAAATCAAAGGGCAAAAATCAAGGTTATCAATGCTCTAAATGTGGAAATACTAGATTGACCAAAGTTGAGCAAGAGATTCCGCGACAAATTAAGAAGCAATTTTACTTGCCAGTTTCCTCAGCACATCGACATTTGACACGTCCATTACAAAGAATTGGTAAATTTAACAGTAAAATTGAATTTAATAATTCAAAAAAATGGTTTTCTAAAACGACTTGAAACTATTTTGAAGATAGCGGGGAGTAGATTTGAACTACTGGACTGCGGGTATCTCATCAGCGTTGATTATGAGCCCGCCGGGATGACTTAGCCCCTTTAGTCTGACTTCCCCACCCCGCTAAGTGAGGAAATGCCTCTAGGGTGATATATACTCTTTAAAAGAATTTAGAAATAATTAATAGGATTTCTAAAGTCTCAGTCCTGTGGATAAAAAAACTAGGATATTGGCAATAATTGCTGCAATTGCAGCTTCAATTTTGATTATCACATCACCATCAGGTTCTATTGTAATTCCAAAACCAAATGTCAATTCTACTGGAACTGATGCAGTACAAGTCATTGCAACCAATTTACAAAAACCTTGGGCAGTAGCATTTGGTGATGGAAAAATCTTCCTTACTGAGAAAGTTGGAAAGTTAAGAGTTATTGATAATGGTATACTTGTCAATGATTCTGTAGCAGATTTCCATGTAGCTGATATTAATGACGCTGGTCTTCTTGGAATATCAATACATCCAGATTTTGTAAAAAATCATTTGATGTATGTTTACTATACCTACAGAGAGGGAGATAAATTATGGAACAAAGTATTGCAAATTACGGTATCTAATAACAAGATTATAGATGCAAAAGTGATACTGGATAAAATTCCAGGTGCTGAATTTGATGATGGCGGTGTAATAAAATTTGGTCCTGATAAAAAACTCTACATAGGTACAGGTGATGCAACAGATGAAAACGCTGCTCAAGACTTAACTTCACTATCTGGAAAAATATTACGATTAAATGATGATGGCTCCATTCCTAATGATAATCCTTATCCAAACTCACCGGTGTATTCTTTAGGTCACAGAAATCCACAGGGTCTAGCATGGGATGATCAAGGAAATCTTTACGAGACTGAAGAGGGACCAACAAAAAATGATGAAATAAATCTTATCCAGAAAGGTAAAAACTATGGTTGGCCAAGTCAAGAGTGCTCTGGTTCAAAGGAATATCAAGACGCTCTTAGTTGTTATAATATCAGTGTAGAGCCGGCAGGAATTGCTTATTATGGTCTAGGAAAACTTGATTTCAAAAATAGTCTTATACTTACTACCCTTCGTGGTAACATACTATACCAACTACCTCTTCAAAATGGTAATATCACATCACAAAAGATCATCTTGGATGGATTGGGAAGAATTCGTGAGGTTGGAGTAGGACCTGATGACTATTTGTATATCCTTACCGGAAACACAGATGGGAAAGGATTTCCGGACAAAAATGATGATAAACTATTGAGGGTTGTAAAATAAATTGACAGATTCCTCTATTCCAAAATTCCATGAAAAGTCAAGGGAAGAACGACTACGCACACTGAAATTATTCTCAAATCTTTCAAAAGAAGATATGAAAATTCTACAGAGTGAAGGAGGTATTAATTTTGAACAAGCCAACAACATGGTTGAAAATGCCATTGGAACTGTATCATATCCTCTTGGTATAGCTACAAATTTCAAAATAAATGGAAATGATTATCTCATTCCGATGGTGATAGAAGAACCATCTGTTATTGCTGCTGCATCAAAGGCAGCCAAAATTGCAAGAAAACATGGAGGCTTCATAATGGAAGCTGATGAATCATACAGCATAGGACAAATTCAAGTTGTTGATGCTGATGTAAAACTGGCCATTTCAAAAGTAATTGATGCATCAGATGAAATTCTTTCTCTTGCAAATTCCAAAAGTAAAACTCTCTCAAAAATGGGTAAAGGTGCAAAAGAAATTTCATGTAAACAAGTTACAACAGAATCGGGTCTGATGCTTGTTGTAGAGATTTTGATAGATGTAGGTGATGCAATGGGTGCTAATGTGACAAATACAATGTGTGAGGCAATTGCACCATTGATTGAGAAAATAACTGGTGGAAGAGTGATTCTGAAAATATTATCTAACTATTCTACAAAAAGATTGGTAAAAGGTAAAGCTATTTTTGATAAAGAAGAATTAGGTGGTGAAAAAATAGTTGATAATATAATTTGGGCGTATGAATTTGCCGCAAATGATCCTTACCGAGCTGTGACTCATAATAAAGGAATAATGAATGGAATCATAGCAGTTGCAAATTCTACTGGACAAGATACAAGAGCAATAGAAGCAGCTGCACATGCATATGCATCAAGATCTGGAAAATATACTTCACTTACAAAATGGAAAAAGGATGCAAAAGGAAATCTACTTGGAGAAATTGAAATGCCAATGTCGGTAGGAACTGTTGGCGGAATAATCAATATTCATCCTATGATAAAAATATGTATGAAAATTTTGGGTGTAAAATCAGCCAAAGAGTTAGCCTGTATAATAGGAGCAGCTGGACTTGCACAGAATTTTAGTGCAATAAGGGCACTGGCTTCTGAAGGAATACAAAAAGGACACATGAAACTTCATGCACGAAATATTGCCACAAGCGCCGGAGTTCCACAAGAAAAGATGTCTAAGGTAATAGCTCAAATGACTAGAGAAGGAAATGTCTCAGTAACTAGGGCAAAGGAAATCTTAGGTAATCTATAGGCGACTAAATATATATCCAAAGAAGTTTGGTAGGACTACATTGGCTCTGGTAAAATTTGCAGTTCCCAAAGGAAGTATAGAAGAAGCGACCTTTAAGATACTTGAAAGATCATGGACACGAGTAGTTAGACGGGAAAGAACTTATCGTGTAATATTGGATGACCCACAAATTTCAGTCAAAATGTTACGTCCTCAGGAAATACCTAATTTGGTATTTGCTGGTTTGTATGATGTTGGTATCACGGGAAGAGACTGGGTTAAGGAAACAAATTCAGATGTTGAGATACTTTTAGATTTAGAATATGGTAAAATAAAACTTGTACTTGCAATACCTGATTCTTATAATTTCAAATCACTAGATGAAATGATTTTATCTTATGCAAAGAAGAAAAAAACACTACGAATTTCTTCGGAGTATCTAAATACTACTGCTAAATTCATCATGCAGTGTAAAAACTACAAGAAACTTTATGGTTCAAAGCATCCAATTATTGTAACTCCATGGTTAAGTCAAGGTTCAAACAAGAATGTTCAGATCTTCCTTTCGTTTGGAGCAACAGAAGCAAAACCTCCTGAGGATGTAGATGCAATTGTAGATGTGACAGAGACTGGTACCACTCTAACACAAAATCAATTGAAAATAATTGATACCGTAATGGAATCAGCGGCCGTCTTGATTGCAAATAAAACATCACTCAAAGACAAATCAAAAAGAGAAAAAATTTATGATATCGTAACTATGTTAAGAGGTGCAGTTGAAGGAAAAAAACACCTCCACCTATTCCTAAATGTAAAAGAAGAACATCTTAACAAATTACTACATGATCTGCCATCTCTAAAACGTCCTACCGTTAGTCCTTTGAGTGAAAAAGGATGGTATGGCATCAATACTGTAATTCCAAAATCTGAGTTTCATAAAATGATTCCAAAATTACGAAAGATTGCTCAAGGTTTAGTAGTGCATGAACCAAAACAAATACTGGCACTTGAGGAGATAAAACGTGATGAGGAAAGTTGATGCGAATTATAGATGTTCAAGACATAGGTTCTATCATAGAATCAGTTAGACCCAAAACAAATGACGACGTAAGACAAAAAGTATTATCCATCATATCAGATGTACGAAAACGAAAAGATAAAGCCCTCAAAGAATATGAAACAAAATTCAGTGGAGTAAAAATCAATTCTTTGAAAGTTACCACACAGGAAATAAAATCTGCATATTCCAAAGTTGGAAAAGATCAAATCGAAGGAATTAAACTTGCAAAAATGAGATTAGAAAAATCTGAAAATACAGTACGCAAAAAATTACAAAATATGACAATAAAAATTGATGGTGTTGTGATAAAAAAAACATTTTTGCCAATTGATGTGGTAGGTTGCTATATTCCAGGAGGAAAGGCAAGATATCCAAGTACCATTGTTATGTCTGTTGTTCCAGCAAAGGTTGCAGGTGTTAAGAAAATAATTGCAGTATCTCCTCCAAACGAAAAAGGGAAAATAGATCCGTTAACACTTGTAGCAGCTGATATTTGTGGTGTGGATGAATTCTATAAAACAGGTGGTTCTCAGGCCATCGCCGCCTTGGCATATGGTACTGAATCAATTCCTCAAGTAGACAAGATAGTTGGTCCAGGAGGAGCGTTTGTAACCCTTGCAAAATCGTTACTAAGTGAGGTAGTCTCAATTGATATGATTGCAGGTCCTACTGAACTTGCCATTGTTGCAGATGCTACTGCAGATGCTGAACTTATCTCACTTGACATGATATCTCAGGCAGAGCATAGTCCAGATACAATGTGCTGTCTAATAACAAACTCTTTGAAATTGAAAAACTTGGTACTACAATCATTACAACAAAAAATCAGAACAATAAAGAGATCCTCTATTGTAGAAGAAAGTCTACGAAAAAATGGATTCATAGTGATTTGTAGTACAGAACAACAAATGGTCGATTTTGCAAACAAACTTGCACCTGAACATCTTGAAATAATCACAAAGACTCCACAAAAATTAGCAAAGAAAATAAAATCAGCGGGATTAACGTTAATTGGAAAAAATACTCCATCTTCAGCTAGTGATTATCTATTAGGTTCAAATCACATACTTCCAACTAATAGATTTGGAAGAACTAGAGGTTCACTCGGTGTATTTGATTACATGAAGTTGCATACTCAAATAGAATCCTCTAAACTTGCCTTGAGAAAAATTTCAAAATATATGAAAGCCTTGACTGATGCAGAAGGATTACCAAATCACTATGAAGCAGTAAGGGGAAGATTATCATGAGAAAAGATTGGTTTCAAAAAGAATTAGAAAAATATTCTAAACTTACAGGTTACAAGAAACCCGAAAAATATTCTAATGTGATAAAACTTGATTCAAACGAAAATTATGTAGTATCTCAAGAATTTCTTCAGAAAATGATAAATGAAGTGAAGGAAAACATAGATGTAAGAGAATACCCGTTAGGTGGAATAGAAAGATTAGCTCAATCTATTTCAAAATACATAGGAATACCAAGAGAAATGATTGGTGTTGGAAACGGATCTGATCAGATAATTGATCTCATCTTGAGTACCTTTGCTTCTAAAGAAACAAAAATTCTAACATCTGATCCAACCTTTGGATTCTTTGAAGAACGATGTAAACTATATTCTGTTCGTACAATAAAAATTCCATTTGATAAAAATATGACCCTTGATCTAGAAAAATTTTTGTTAAACTCAAAGAAAGCAGATATTCTTTATCTTGACATGCCAAATAACCCAACTGGATTTCAATTTCAGAGAAAAGATCTAGAAAAATTGATTCGAGAATTCAAGGGTCTCGTTATCATAGATGAAGCATATGTAGAATTTTCTGATTATTCTGTTGTAGAAATGACAAAGAAAATCAATAATCTTGTTGTATTGCGAACCTTGTCCAAATCGTTTGGATTAGCCGGATTGCGAGTAGGATATTTCGTGGCTAATGCAAAAATAATTGATACATTTACGAGGGTAATCCAATATCCTTACCCGCTAAACACTCTTGCAATAGAGGTTGGTATAACGGCATTGCGACAATCTAGATATTTCACAGATATTGCAGAACTTGTTAAGAGAGAACGTTCACGAATTATTACCAATCTTAAACAGATGAAAATATTTGAGGTATTTGACTCAAAAGCCAATTTTGTTCTTTTTGCAGCTGGAGGTTCTGGTCAAAGAATTCACAAGGCACTAATCGAACAAGGCATATCAATAAAAAATCTTGGTAAAATTGGTTCGCATGAAGGCTGTCTGAGAGTTACCGTGGGTTCACAGGATATGAATTCTAAATTTCTTACAGCTATACGGGATTTATTGAATTGACTTTAAATGAAATACAAAATGGAATTATGATAGATTCTACAAAAATTGAGAAGATAAAGCAACTAGACTCTATAGTGTTTGACTGCGATGGAGTTCTAATAGATGTCTCTAATTCTTATGATTTAGCTATAAAAAAGACTGTAGATTTTATTATACAAAAAATGGCTCAAGTCAATGAATCTGGATTAGTAACAACAAGTATGATAGAAGGTTTCAAGACTACGGGGGGTTTTAATGATGAGATTGATGTGGCGTATGCGCTAATACTTTCTGTTGTAGCAGCAAAGAAAAAAAATGAACCATTTTCTAAATTTATTCTTAAAGTAATAGAAAATGCAGATCAAACTGGAATAAAATCAGTTGAGAAATATCTAGATGATATCAGCGTTGATGTTCTTGATATTAGAAAAAAACTAGCATATCCAAGTGAAAAATTCCAAAATCCTCTTTCCTCCATATTTGACGAAATGTTTTACGGTTCTGAACTATATGTCCAACTTTACAAGAGAGAACCACAGTTTTTTGATGGTCTGGGACTAATTGAAAACGATGTAGTACTTTTGAATAAAGATCTTGTAAAAAGTCTACATGAAAGATTTGACAAAAAAATTGCCATTGTGACAGGTCGAGGACTTCTATCAGCAAAACATTCTCTTAAAGACTTGTTCAATGAATTTGATTTGAATAATTCTAGATTCTTAGAAGATGAGCCTCGTGAAATGGCAAAACCAAATCCACAATCTCTCATATCTGTAATAAAAGGTATGAACGGAAATAATTCGCTATATGTGGGTGACTCTATGGAGGACTATATTATGGCACGTAAGGCCAATGAGTCTGGAATATCAACTATATTCTGTGGGGTATATGGTACTAGCAAGGATCAGGTTGCAAAAAGATCTCTATTTGAGAGAAACAATGCCGACATTATAGTCAAATCTATAGATTTACTTCCGAAGACATTAAATCTAGTTAGGGCATAAACCACTTCTCTACTCAGGGATTTTAATGAAACCTAGAACAGCTCGAATCAATAGGAAAACTAAGGAAACCGAAGTATTAGTTGAGGTAAATCTGGACGGAAAGGGGGAAATTTCCATAAAAACAGGTCTACCATTTCTTGATCACCTAATCACATCATTATCTAAACATGCTATGCTTGACCTCAAATTAAATGCAAAATCAATAGATGGAATAGATCATCACCTAATCGAAGATACCGCAATAGCTCTTGGAAATGCAATGGATCAATCTCTGGGTAATAGGGTAGGAATTGTAAGATTTGGTCATTCTACAGTACCGATGGATGAATCTCTTGCAGAGGCGTCACTAGATCTTGTCAAAAGACAATATCAAAGAATAGACTTGTCTATTGAGAGAAATCAGATAGAAGGAATCTCAAAGGAGGATTTAGAACACTTTTTCAGATCATTAGCACAGAATCTAAACATCTGTATGCACGTATCTGTAAAATATGGTGAAAATGATCATCACAAAATTGAAGCTGCGATAAAGGCATTTGCAGTAGCTTGGAGGATCGCAGCAGGTTATGATGGAAAACAAAAAGGAGTACCAAGTACCAAAGGTGCTATGTGATGGTAAAGGTTGCAATATTTGATTATGGGGCAGGAAACATATTCAGTCTTAAATCATCGTTAGAGAAAAATGAGGCAGACGTAGATATAATAACTAATCTAGAAAAAATAAAAAATTATTCTGGATTACTTTTACCCGGAGTAGGAAACTTTGATCCTGCAATAAAGAGTCTTAATACTTCAAAAATTGCATTTCAAGATTTAGTAAAAAATCAGGTTCCGATATTGGGTATATGCTTAGGAATGGAAATGTTCTTTGAGAAAAGTGAAGAAGGCAAATTAGGAGGGCTTGGAGTTTTAGAAGGTGAAGTGATAATTCTTCCAAATAAATTCAAGATTCCACATATGGGCTGGAATGATCTTCAAATAAAACAATCAAGTGTCTTGTTAGAGGGAGTAAAGGAAGGTTCATGGGTTTACTTTGTTCACTCCTATAGAGTGAAACCAAAAAATGAAGATATCATCAAGGCAGACTCTGATTATGGAATAAATGTACCAGCTGTAATTGAGGATCAAACATTATTTGGAACCCAATTTCATCCTGAAAAGTCAGGCAAGGTTGGTTCTGTTATGATTAAAAACTTTTTACGAGTGTGTAAAAAGTGAAAATAATTCCTGCTATTGATATCATGGATAATAAAGTAGTACGCCTGGTAAAAGGGGATCCAAATAACAAAACTGTGTACAGTTCCGATCCCATAGGGATGGCAAAAAAATGGGAGAAAGCAGGTGCAGATATGCTTCATGTGGTAGATTTGGATGCTACACTTGGAACAGGCTCAAATCTTCAAACAATTAAAAAAATTACTGAATCTGTTTCTATACCTGTTGAATCTGCTGGAGGACTTCGTACAAAGGAAATAATAGAAAATGCATTACAATTTTCATCTCAAGTGGTTCTTGGAACTGTTGCATTTAAAAATAAAGAAATCTTAGAAGAAGTTTCAAAGAAATTTGGAAAAGAAAGAATTGTAATATCTGCAGATCAGATGGGAGGTAAGATTATGATAAGTGGATGGACAGAAAGTACGGGCGTACAACTTATTGAAGGAATTGAAAATTTTGTAAGACTTGGATATTCTCAATTTCTCATAACTACGGTAGAAAGAGATGGAACTCTTCATGGTCCAGATCTTGATTCTTTACAAAAAGCATGTGACATACAAAATATAAATATTATTGCAAGTGGGGGAATCTCAAACTTGCAAGATATCATAAATGTAAAAAAATGTGGTGCATATGGTGTGATTCTTGGTAAGGCATTATATGATGGAAAAATATCAGTAGAGGAGGTTAAGACGTTAGCATGACTTTAACCAAGAGAGTAATTCCTTGTCTTGATGTAGATAAAGGAAGAGTGGTCAAGGGAATGCATTTTACATCCATAAAAGATGCAGGTGATCCTGTTTTACTTGCAGAAAAATATAGTCAAGAGGGAGCAGATGAATTAGTTTTTCTTGATATTACAGCTTCTGAACAACAACGAGAAACAATCAAGAGTCTAGTAAAGAAAGTAGCGCAAGTCATTGATATTCCATTTACTGTAGGTGGAGGTGTAAAGACCTTACAAGATGCAAGAGATATTCTTCTTAGTGGTGCAGACAAGGTTGCTATTAACACAGGTGCTGTAAAAAATCCTGAAATAATTACAAAACTAATGGAAATTTTTGGTAAACAGTGTATAGTTATTGCAATGGATGTGAGACGTAATTATGAGATAAAGGAAGGTAGACACATCTTTACATCTGATTCCAAAAAGTTTTGGTTTGAAGTCTACATTTATGGTGGTAAAACTCCTACGGATCTTGATGCAATAGAGTGGGCAAAGGAAGTTGAGAGACGTGGTGCAGGTGAGATTCTACTAACTAGTATAGACATGGATGGCACAAAGGAAGGATATGATGTTCAACTTATCAAAGAAATTGTAAATGCAGTAAACATACCTGTTATTGCATCAGGGGGATGCGGTAAACCAAAGCATATGCTTGATGTGTTCTTGCAAACTAACGTAGATGCTGCATTGGCAGCATCAATATTCCATTACAAGACTCATTCTGTAGATAGAGTAAAAGAATATCTTAAAGAAAATGGAGTCCCTGTTAGACTATAACAGAAAAATAGGGCTCAAGTAAGGGTGTTATTATGAATAAAAAAATAAATGATATTGATTTTGCAAAAAGTGACGGTCTAGTACCTGTAATTGTTCAGGATGTGCATTCTAGAGAAGTTTTAACACTTGCATATACAAATAAGGAATCCCTTGAACTTACTCAAAAAACTGGTAACTCATGGTTTTGGAGCAGATCAAGAAACAAATTGTGGATGAAAGGGGAAGAATCGGGAAACATACAAAAAGTCAAGGAAATTTTGGTAGATTGTGATTCGGACGCAATTATTTATCTAGTAGAACCAAGTGGTCCTGCATGTCATACTGGAGAAAAAGTTTGTTTCCACAATATTTTAGAAAAATAATTCTTTAACACTGACCTAATCCCTTAGGCACAGTATCCAAACCTTCACTTCCCTGTTCTCCTGGAATATACTCATTTATAATTTCAAATGGTATTGATTTGTAAGGAACTCCTCTGAAGATTATATTCCAATTACCAACAAGGTCAGTTGCATTACATAATCCAAGTGAAGCTAGAGTTTCAGGTTTGAAAAACTGCTTGAAGCTAGATTTCATTGTTCCATTAAATGGTATTTTAGTAAAAGTGCCTCCCTTGGGATCCACAATATCAATTACTCCTACATCAGTTGGTTTTAAACCGCTTACTATCATGAAAATATTTTCTCCAAGTTTGTATTGATTCTTATTAATTGAAAATGGTCCCGAAGTAACCCATTTCCACTGGCGATCCTCTGATTCCTTTTGTTGGTAATAAGAGTAAACTACAGCTGCAACTATGCCTGCTAATACAATTAATCCGATTATTTTTCCTAAATGTTTCTTCTTTTTTGATCTCTGTTTTATTTTCAATTTTCGAGTTACGTTCTAATGTTATCATTAATATTTCTTCTACTTGTAAAAAATTCATAAAATCTCTTAATTTACAAAATTTTCAAGTTATGGCCTCTTTCATTAATAGATCTTTTTTAGAATTATAGGTAGTTTTGTATTAATTTTCACTTAATCCTGGCATTTTATAAATTAAGTGTCACTTAAATTAATATTAGGATTTTTTATGTAGTATTTTATAAAGTTAGAATTGTCTTGGGAAAAATAAAATTTCTACAATGTAGGGAATGTAAGAAGGAATATGAGCCTACATTCAAGTACATTTGTGAGGAATGCTTTGGTCCTCTAGATGTATACTATGATTTTCCATCTGTAAATAAGAACACTTTTTCAAATCGTGAACATACCTACTGGAGATATCATGAACTTTTACCAATTGAATCAAAATTCAATATCGTAAGTATTGGTGCTGGAATGACACCGCTGATTAAGGCAGAAAAATTGGGTAAATCACTAGGTCTGAATAATCTTTACATAAAAAATGATTCAGTAAATCCTACATTTTCATTTAAAGATAGGCCTGCTGGAGTAGCAGTATCAAAAGCAAAAGAATTTGGTCTTTCTGCAGTAGGCTGTGCATCTACGGGAAATCTTGCATCAGCTACAGCAGCACATGCAGCAAAAGGTGATTTTCCTTGTTACATATTTGCACCTAGTGATATTGAGCATGCAAAAATAACTCAAGCACTCGCTTACGGTGCTAATTTCATATCTGTTGATGGAACATATGATGACGCAAATCGAATTGCTGCTCAAATAGGTGATAGTAAAGGTATAGGAATAGTAAACATAAACATGCGTTCGTATTACGTCGAAGGTTCTAAGACACTAGCTTATGAAGTGGCAGAACAACTTGACTGGAAAGTACCTGATCAACTTATTGTACCAGTTGGTAGTGGAGCCATGTTAAATGCTATTTGTAAAGGCTTTGAAGAACTAGAAAACATTTCATTAATCAATCAGGTCTCTAATATGCATATGATTGCAGCCCAGCCACATGGTTGTGCGCCTATTGTCGATGCTTTCAAGAAAAAACTTTCAGTAGTAACTCCCGTGGAAACTCCAGATACTATAGCGAAAAGTTTAGCAATAGGTGATCCAGGCGACGGACAGTATGTATTAAGGCGACTAAAACAATACAATGGTTTTGCTGAGGAATCTAATAACAAGGAAATCTTGGATGCTATACTATTGCTAGCCCGAACTGAAGGAATATTTACAGAGCCCGCCGGTGGTGTCTCTGTAGCAGTATTGAAAAAAATGGTTGATGAAGGAAAAATTGACAAGAATGATTGTACTGTATGTTATGTTACTGGTAATGGACTGAAAACAACAGAAGTTATGATGGAAGTACTTCCAAAGCCTCAAGTAATGCAGGCTGATGTTGGTAAAATTTCAGCATTGGTGAGATAGATGGCAAATATCAAATTTACAATTCCTTCCGTATTGAACAAAGGTGGGGGAGAAAAGAAAGTGGACTTGACAGCTTCTACTCTTTTGGAAGCATTTGCTAAAATCTCAGAACAACTGGGAGACGAATTCAAAAGACGAGTTCTTAATCCAGATGGTTCTCCTAGATCACTTATCAATATATACATCAACGGGAAAAATATGCGATTTTCAGGAGGTATGGAAACATCCCTAAAAGATGGGGATGAGATTTACGTGTTGCCTGCAGTAGCGGGAGGATCTGAACTATCAAGTAGAGATCTAGAAAAATATTCTAGGCAAGTAATGCTAGAAGAAATTGGTTATGAAGGTCAACTCAAACTAAAAAAAGCAAAAGCATGTGTTGTTGGAGTGGGTGGACTTGGTAATCCTATAGTAACACGGCTAGTTGCTATGGGAATAGGAACAATAAGAATTGTTGATAGAGACGTTATTGAGTTATCCAATCTGCACAGGCAAACAATGTTTGATGAATCTGATATTGGTCAGGTTAAAGTTGAGGTAGCTGCAAAGAAACTAAAAAAAATGAACTCTGATGTCATAATTGAGGCATTACCTGTTTCTGTAAATGACTATACTGCATTAGATGTCGTAGAAGGATGTGATGTTGTAATTGATGCGCTTGATAGTGTTAATGCAAGATATTCTCTTAACAAAGCCTGTATCAAAAAAAATATTCCATTTGTAACAGGAGCTGCAGTAGGAGTTTCAGGTCAGGTATTTACTATCTTACCGCATCAAACCGCATGCTATCATTGCATATTTCCATCCTTGGATGAAAATTCTATGCCCACATGTAGTACAGAGGGAGTTCACCCATCAATACTTTCTATTGTTGGAGGAATTGAGGTTGCAGAGGCAGTCAAAATTATGATAGGGCGAACTCCGACATTGGCAAATAAATTACTCTACATTGATCTTGATAATCTGGATTTCAATACTACTGTTTTCAGTAAAGTAGATGAATGCTCCGAATGCGGTTCAGGTAAACATGAAGAATTACCAACACAAGAACTCATTGTAGAAGAACTATGTGGACGTAACAGGGGAAAACGTACCTTTTCCATCACTCCAACAAAGATGATTGAGATTGATGTTCCAAAAATAACTAATATTGCATCAGAGAAAGGCTTCAAAGTACAAAATCAAGGTGAACTTGGATTATCAATTTCTTCTAATGATATCTATGTGAGTTTCTTGAAACGTGGATCAGCTGTAATTGTGGGTGAAAAAGATGAAGATTCAGCTATCATACTATACAAGAAATTAGTTAACGCATAGAAAATTTTTTCTGAAATCTATATCAGCCTTTATAGCTTCAACTAGTTTCAAGTAAGGATCTTCCATTGAAGCCAAAACTATTTTTGCCTTTTCTCTATTTGTTTTATTATCATTCAACATTTTTTTGATTAGTGTGGAAATCTTCTTTGGATTAGTTTCCCTTTTTACTAATCCTATACGAACAAGATATTTTTCAATATAATTTGGCACTGCATCATATGATATAGTTGGAACTCCCATCAAGGCAGATTCTGCAGTCATAGTACCACCAGAGCCAATGAAAAGATCTGTAATGTTAAGAAGAGATTTACCGTCTACAACTTTATCCATGATGATTACTTTATTACCAAATTTCTCTTTGAGTCTATTTTTTTGTGAAATATATCTGGCCAAAACTATGATATTGTGAGGCTCGGACTCTTTACTTACCTCATGAATTATGTTATCACTCTCTGTCTTTCCTAGAATGTATGCAGCTTCTGATTCCTCAGGCCTAATTACAATTGTCTTTTTGGTTCGATCAACATTTAATTTTCTAATTCTGGATTTTTCCTTTACTATTACAGCAGCATCAATAGCTTTGTAATGAATAATGTCTTTTTTTGAAATTCCATATTTTACAAATTCATTCTTGGGTATAACCCAGGGAATGAGGAGTTTCTGTACTAATGGGACTGAGAGTCTCATTACAGCCTCTGCTTGAGGGGAATCTGAAAATGCAATATGCTTAATGCCTATTCCATAGGAAATTCTTGCAGCTTCTGGAGAGCAAAAACTAACGGTCAAATCAGGAGAAAACTTTACTATCAAATCTAAGAGGTGATTCATTCTTTGTATGCTTGAATGAAGTTTGCCTTCTTTGGTAGAACCACCATGTTTTCCAATTAATCTGAGATTTACGTTCTTTATCTTGGCTAACTCAACAACTTCGCGATAATTTCTTGAAGTACAGAGTATTTTGTGATTTTTACTCAATTTGCTTACCATTGGAGCAAAGAAAAGTAGCTGTTTAGGCGTCAGAATGTCAAACCAAATTTTCAAACATTTTTGATATAATCTAAGGGTGGAAAAAGTTTTTCTTAGCCCGTACTCCTAGTCTGGATGAATTGGTTGCGACGAAAATTGTTGTATATGGCTTAAGTACTGAAGGATATTCAATTGCATGTCAAATGGCAATCAAAGGAGCTGATGTCTTTATAGTTGATGAATCTGCTCATATGGCAATTTCTCTCAAGGCAGAGATTGCAAAGACCTATCCTAATGTGACATCATTAAAAGAAGATGAACCGCTTTTAGGTGTTGAACCAATAGACGTTGCAATATCTCACTCGGAATATCTTTTCTTTGCTCCGCGCATAAGAAAGACAGGTCAAGAAGCTAAGATGGAAATCCATTCAAAATTCAAAGATGCTACATCATCAATAAAGAAAGGTGGTTCAGTAATTTACAATCTTCCAACTGGAATAGGAGGAAATAATGAAACTATTTCTCTTCTTGAACATGTTTCAGGTCTTGAGATGGGAAAGGGAATATCTTATTTTTATTATCCTCTTTCAAAAAATAATTTTCCAGAAATCATTGGTTCATTTAATGCAAAAGACGATGACAAGCTAGCCAAATTATTAGAGTCTGACAAAAAAGGGAAAAAATTTGTATCTATATCTTCGGCTGAAATATTGCATGCGATTAAAATTCTTACTCAATTTGCAAGTCTATCAAGTGTTCTAGAAGTTTCCAAGTTTGCACAAGATGAACAAACAAGAAAAGATCTAGTTTTAACTGAATATAACAATCTCTTTCTTGACGATATGACTAATGGACTATATGATTTAAGATCACTTGGAACATCTGTTGAAGGGGCTGGTACTATGATGTACTTGGTAAATGGAAGTATAAAGGGAATAGAGGGTTATGTCAAGAGGTTAATTGATGAAATTCGTTCTACTTTGAAGAAAAATGAACTAAAAGCAAGTAGAACAAAAGTAGTTTTGGTATGGACTCAAGATTCCTATGAAATGCGTGGAGATAAAGTAGATATGCTAAATTCTCTTGTTACAAAACTGCGCGATTATATTGGTGATGTAGAAATACATCAAGGACCAGAGTTAGATATTTTCCATAGTGACAAAACAACTATTATTGTAGCATGCTCAAAATTTGATTACGATAAAATAATGAAAAATGGAAAAGACTCTGATGTAATAGTAATTAAAACTAATCCTCTTTGTGAGATATTATAATAAGGGTAATGTATTAAAAAATAATGTTAAAATTGTCTGACACAAATAATACATCTCAAAATGAAGTAGAAGAAACTCAAGAATTTCATAATGATCATAGATGATGAAATGGAATCAAAGCAAGAACTTGTGGATACCATGAAAATTCAATTAGAGAAAGAAACAGAAAAGGTATCTTCATATGAAAAAAAAATCCAATATTTGCTTGCTGATTTTGAAAATCTGAAAAAAAGATCAGAGTTTGATGTTCAGAACCGTGTTAATTCAATTACTGACGGAATTGTTCTTAAATTTCTTGGAATATATGATGATTTTATTCGTGCAAAAGATGCCTTGTCAAAACAGGGTATAAACACTGAAGGTTTAGATGCTATTTTAAAAAATATGGATGTATTTCTAATAGAATTTGGAGTAAAACCAATTGAGGCGGTTGGCGAGATTTTTAACCCCCAATTACACGAGGCTATATCTGTAAAAGAGGATCTAACATTAGATGATAATGCTATTACTACAGAATTTCGTAAAGGATATATTTTGAAGGACAGAGTTATTAGACCAAGTTTAGTGGAAATATCTAAGAGGAATATCTAGGAGATGAATGTAAATGGCTAAAATTATTGGTATTGATTTGGGAACAAGTAATTCCGCCGCGGCTGTTATGATGGGTGGAAAACCTACTCTAATTCCAGCATCTGAAGGAACGACAGTTGGAGGAAAAGCATTTCCTTCTGTTGTAGGCCTTACAAAAGATGGCCAACTCATTGTTGGAGAGCCAGCCAGAAGACAGGCAGTAACAAATCCAGAGGGAACAGTTGTGGCAGCGAAAAGAAAGATGGGAACAGATCACTTTTTTAAAATTTATGATAAAGAGTACAAACCACAACAAATTTCTGCCTTTATTCTGCAAAAAATAAAGAGAGATGCTGAGGCATTTATTGGAGAGAAAGTCGAAAAAGCAGTAATCACAGTTCCGGCATATTTTAACGACAATCAAAGACAAGCAACCAAAGATGCTGGTCAGATTGCAGGTCTTGACGTTGTAAGAATCATAAATGAACCTACTGCTGCGGCACTTGCATTTGGTCTTGACAAATTAAAACAAGACATGAAAATTATGGTATTTGATTTAGGAGGAGGTACGCTTGATGTAACCATAATGGAGATGGGTGGAGGTGTCTTTGAAGTTATGAGTACTTCAGGAGATACTCAGCTTGGAGGAACTGATATGGATAAAGTTATGATTGACTATATTGTTGACAGCTTTAGAAAAACATCTGGAATAGATATTTCTAAAGATGGTGCAGCTATGGTAAGAGTACGAGAAGCTGCAGAAAAAGCAAAGATTGAACTTTCTTCTATATTTGAAACCGATATTAATCTCCCGTTTATTTCATATGATCAATCTTCTGGTCCAAAAAATCTTGAATTGAAAATAACTAGAGCAAAGTTTGAAGAACTCATAAATCCAATAGTGGAAAGATGTAGACCTTCAGTTACAAAGGCTATGGAAGATGCAAAACTTTCTCCAGCTGATGTTAGTAAAATTATCTTAGTTGGAGGTCCTACTAGAATTCCTCTAGTGAAAAAATTTGTGGCTACTTTAATGGGAAAAGAAGCCGAGGCAGGAATAGATCCAATGGAGGCAGTTGCATTAGGAGCAGCTGTTCAAGCAGGAATTATTGCAGGTGAAGTTACAAGTGATATTGTACTTCTAGATGTAACTCCTCTTACACTTGGTTTAGAAGTACTTGGAGGATTACGAGAACCTATAATTGACAGGAACACAACTATTCCAACCTCTAAAAGTAAGGTCTTCACAACTGCTGCAGATAATCAAACTGCAGTAACTATTCACGTAGTACAAGGAGAAAGACCAATGGCTGCAGACAATGTATCGCTTGGAAGCTTTAATCTATCAGGAATTCTTCCTGCACCACGAGGAATTCCACAAATCGAAGTCAAATTTGACATAGATGCAAACGGTATACTCAATGTTACAGCAAAAGATCTAGCTACACAAAAAGAAGCAAAAATAACTATTTCTGCAAGTACAAAACTTGCCAAAGAAGATATTGAAAAGATGACAAAAGATGCTGAACTTTTTGCAGAACAAGATAAAAAGAAAAAGGAAGAAGTATTAATCAAAAACGAAGCACAACAAGCTATCTATGCTGCTGAAAGTTTAATCAGCCAACAGAAAGACAAGATATCACAAGATCAGGGTGTTCAGGTAAGTAATGCTATAAAAGATCTAAAAGATGTTCTTGAAAAAAGCGTTGAAGAGATAAAACCAAAACTTGATGCATTAACAAAAATAATAAATGATATCAGTACAGAACTTTACAAAAATGCTACACCTCCACCAGGAGCAGCTGGACAAAGTGGACCGGATGCAACTGCACAAAGTGGACCTGGTGACACCGGACAGGATGCAGGCAAATCGCCAAACTGATCTTTATACAAGGGAATAATCTAAGTTGAATTATCATGAGCGCTAAACGTGATTATTATGAGGTCCTTGGAGTTTCAAAGAATTCTTCGCCCGATGAGATAAAGTCACAATATAGGAAACTTGCTCTCAAATTCCATCCTGATAAAAACAAGTCTCCTGATGCAACAGAACATTTCAAAGAAATCTCAGAAGCATATGCAGTATTAGCTGACCAGGAGAAACGTAAACTCTATGATACTTATGGTCATGCCGGCGTAGATGGAAAATATAGTACAGATGATATCTTCCAAGGTTCACGAGCCAACTTTGAAGACATCTTTGGGGGTACTGGCGGTTTTGATTCTATTTTTGAATCCATTTTTGGTAGAGGTGGCGGATTTAGATTTGGAGGATTTGATTTTGGAGGATCCGGAAGAGCTAGAGGCTCTGATCTAATGTATGAAACAGAATTAACACTGGAAGAAACTCTCAAGGGAAAACATGAAGAAATTGAACTACCTAGATTGATAAATTGTGACACCTGTAACGGGTCGGGTTGTACTCCTGGAACTTCTATGAGAACATGTTCGGTATGTAATGGTCATGGTCAAACTAGAACATCACGCAGTAGTGGATTTTCTACATTTGTAACTGTACAACCATGCAATACTTGCAGAGGACAAGGTAAAATTATAGAAAGACCATGTTCAAAATGTAAGGGAATAGGTAAACAAAAGACAACAAGGAAATTCCCATTTGAAATTCCTCCTGGAGTTGAAGATGGAGAATACAGAATCCAAGGTGAGGGAGAATCAATTCCAAATGGTGTGAGTGGTGATCTCATAGTCAGAATAAGGGTAAAACCTCATGACAAATTCAAAAGAGATGGTGCTGATATTTTCTATGATGCACATATTTCCATGATTGATGCAACATTGGGAAAAACCATTATGGCAGAAACACTGGAAGGAGCAGAAAAACTTGATGTGGAATCAGGTAGTCAGCCAAATACAATAATTAAACTCAAAGGAAAAGGACTTCCTCGTCAAAGTGGAAGAGGTAGAGGTGATGAGTATGTTAGACTTGTTATTGATATACCAACTAAAATCGACAAACACCAACGTAAACTGCTAGAAGAACTAGGAGACAGTTTTGACAGGAGTAAGTGACATTGAAAATAGCCCTTGATGTAGATGGAGTTTTGGCAGATGTAATAGAATCTTGGTTGTCTTATAATAATAAAATAAGACCAACAATATCCAAATCACAGATATCTGAATGGGATTTTTGGAAAAATCATGATATCAATAAATTTGATTTTTACAATGAACTTTCAATCTGTTGGAAATCATGGGAGAATATTCCTCCTACAGAAAATAATATTGCATCTGCTACAAAACAACTATCAAACATAGGTACTGTTGACATAGTTACTGCAAGAGACGAGTCTACACATAATGATGTAAAAAACTGGCTTAAACTTCATAAAATTAATTTCAACAATTATGTTGGTGTTGTGGAAGGGATTGAAAAATCAAAACTAGATTATGATATATTTATTGATGATTCTCCTCTTAATGCAAAAAGTATGCTAGAAAAAGGAAAATCTGTGATACTTTACTCACAACCTTGGAATGTGTCCTTTGAAGATAAACGAGCAACAAGGATTCATGAACTAAAAAATGCTGTACCTATAATTGATAATATGATTAATGAGAGTAAATGATTTTAAAACAAAATTAGTAAATACCAAAAAAGCGAATTTAGATAGATAACATATGATGGTTAAGAGAATTATTACTTGTCTATAAAGAAGACACTTATTGTAGGATTTTAAATCTCACGTTATTGCGGGGGTCGCCTAGCCTGGTCAACGGCGTAAGGCTCAGAACCTTATCTCTTAGGAGTTCGTGGGTTCAAATCCCACCTCCCGCACCTTAATTTTTGTTTATTTTTTATCCATCTTGGTCTTTATCTTATCTTCTAAAAGTTGATTTAATTTCTGACCATCTACTTTTCCACGTAATGTTTTCATGGCCAAACCCATCAGAGGGCCCATTGATCTTAACCCTTGTTCTTCAATAATCTTAAGATTAGATTTTACCAATTCATCTAATATCTGATGCAGTTTGGTATCTTCTATTGTATCCAACGCATTGGACTTGATTGCATCTGAAATTGTTTTTGACTTTCCACTCATGAGACTTTCAAATATCATCTCAAGAGATTCTTTTGCTATCTTTCCCTCTGTTACTAGATTAAAGGCTTGTAAAATATCTGTAGTCTTTAGTAATCCTGAATCCATTCCACGTCGTTCAAGATTTGTTATAGTACCACAAAGAGTAGAGGCAACAAAATTGGGAGAGACTCTCTTATCTTTACATATTGTTTCAAAGAGATTCTAGATATTCTGAATCAAATACTTGTGCTGAAAGTTGTTGATTCAATTCATATTGTTTTTGTAATGCTAAAAGATTCTCCTCCCATGATTTTGGAATTTTATTTTTTGCTTCTTCTATCTCGGTATTATTTACAATAATTGGCGGTATGTCAGTTTCTGGATACATTCTGGAGGATCCCGGTCTTGGTCGTAGGAATACTGTCTCACCTGTAATTGTGGCAGCTCTTGTTTCTGCAGGTATTCCATTTTTTGCATCCTCGATTCTTTTTATGAGAGATTCTATCACTGTATCCAGTTTTCTCTCATTTCCAGCTAATATGATGAAAGCATCATTGGGACCTACATCTAGTATCTTTCTTACCTCTTTGATCTCTGATTCTTCGATACCATAATTTGGAAGTTCATCCGAATGAAAAAGTCCTCCTAATCCAAAGAATCTTACCAGCTCGCCTAATTGTTTTCCTAATCTTATTCCAGGATATGGTTCCCATCCAAACATTCCTGCAAATCCTTTGACTCTCATTGCCTTCATAGAGGATCCCTCGACAAGGGATTTCTGGATGATTTTTGATTTACAGTTTCTAAAAATATCTGATACATCTTTTACATCATGAACTTTGTTTATCTTTTCTGTCTTCATAGTTCTTAATTTCTCTGCTATAATTTTTAGACCATGCTGTCTTTTTGCCTCATATTCTATGACTTTTTCTAACTGATCTAGTTTTTGTACTCCCTTAACTTCTATCACTGCTCCGCCTCCTTCTATTGATACGTTGACATCTTGTCTGATTGATCCAAGACCCCTTCCTACTCTTTTTGTTGCGCGTAACATTCGGCCTAAAGTTAGGGCAATATTCTTAATTTCTTCAGGAGTGCCAGCAACTGGATCTAGTGCTATTTCTATCAATGGTATACCCAGTCTATCCAAACTGTATTCTCTTGTATCTCCCGTATCTTTGAGTAGTTTTGCGGCATCTTCCTCAAGACAAATGCTTTGAACGCCTACTCTTCTTACCATTTACTTCTAAAATTCCACCGGAAGATACTAGCATGGTTCTCTGAAAACCTGAAGTGTTAGAGCCGTCAATTACAAGCTTTCTCATCACATAGATTTCATTGAAAATATTTGATTTTAATGCAGATGATATAATCAAAACAGTCTCTTTTGCAATAGGATCAAGATCATGTGGAGGTTCATCATCTTGCTCTACCAAGCAACTACTTTCTGGATTGCCAAAATATGAGATCGTCTTTTCCTTACTTTTTTCAAAAAGAGCACTAGGATCAAACTCTCCTAATTCACTACTTGTTATTCTTAATTTACGCGTAAAATTAATTGAATATTCGTCTGATTCTATAGGTTTACACTTGCAAAATAACTTGCCACCAGTTGCAAGTTGTTGATGTATTTCTAATCCTACTAGAAGTCCTATTTTATCAATTTGAATTTCAGACACTTGTAATTTTATTCCTGTACTTGTTTTAAAGCTTAGTCTGAAAATTCAAGAGCAATGTTTTCTTTCATCATCTTTGTCATTTCATCAGAATCTTTGGAATTGGCCAATGCCCACATTGTTTTCACAAGAGCTGTCTCTGGTATCATATTTCCAAGTGGTATGACTCCTAGATTCAATAGATCTCTTCCACTGTCATAGACAGTCATTCTTACCATTCCATCAATACACTGAGAGGTCATTCCAATAAACAATCCTTTTTTCTTTGCTTTTTCTATTGCTCCATACATTGTCTTACCAACATGCCCAAGTCCAGTCCCTTCAATAATCACACCCTTGTATCCAGAATTTGTAGCATAATTCATAATCTCAGGATCAAGGCCTGGATAATATTTTAGCAATAAAACACGATTATCAAATTTGATCTTTGGAGTGTAATCTCTTTTAGAAAGATTGAACAATTTGTTTTTTTCAATATTGTCTCCTTTTACTACATATGCAGGAGATCCTCCTATGGTCTTGAAGGCATCTCTTCTGCTCGTGTGATTCTTTCTTACTCGTGTTGCCCAGTTGCAGGCAATTTCATCATCACTTGAATTATTGTGCATTACTACAAAAATTCCAGGAGAATGAATTTCAACCAAAAATTTGGTTGCGGCAATCAAATTCAATGCTGCATCTGAAGATGGTCTATCTGATGATCTCTGAGAACCTACTAAAGCAACTGGCTTTGGAAATCCTGCCAGGGAAAATGCCAATGCTGATGCAAAATTTTATCGTTGAGTCCAAGGGAGAGCACCGGGATGCCTTTGACATCAAAAAAGTCATGGTGCCGATCATTGATTTTATAAGAATTTATGCATTAAAGCACGGCTTGTCCGAAACCAATACTCAGGAAAGACTGCATCAGTTGTTTATGAGAAAATCGCTTCGCTGGGAGACGTATAATGAAATGGAACATGCCTACAGCTTTTTGATGCAACTGCGATTTGCCAGACAGATCAACGCCATGATGGTGGAAAAAACAGCGCCGGATAATTATATCAATCCTAAAAAGCTGACCGGAGTCGAACAGACTATGCTGAAAGAAATTTTTTCCCGAATCGACAATATGCAAAATGAAATCAGTTTTGGACTTTCAGACTCATGATGTCCCCCATGACCTCCCCCTTTTTCAAATCACGGAATAGGCGGCAGCACATCTTCAAACGTTTGACCCATGGCGCTGGTAATGACCGCCATAAAGTCGTTTGCTGCTTTCTTCAGCCCTTTCCAGCCTCGAAAAGAAAAATCCGTTGTCTGCGTTGCGCGCGCGCAAGGAAGAGAATCGCGCCTGTAAGGTCGTCGGCTTATCGAATTCTATCAGGTAATCGATGAGTGCATACGAGTCTTTCCTCCATTTTCCGCGGCACGAAGTTCTTGCGGGGAAGACCGAATTGCACCGCCTCGTCCGCTTCAAGCCCGAAGAGAATATGACTGGCGCACACGTATGCCTCGTCAGGATGGCCGAGTTCCATCATCAGGTTGTATCCGGCTACACCGTGCCTCACCGGATCATGCGTGACATGCCGGCCGATATCATGCAGCAGCGCGGCGGACCATAGAAAGTCTGCGTCAATATCCTGATGCTTGCCGATAATCGGAGCCAGGTGGTCCGCCAGGTCGGCTACCGCAATACAGTGGTTGACCCACCTGGCTTCCCCTCCGTACTTGCTCAGAATTTTTCTGGCGTTGCTGCGTGATAGCATGATTCTTCTTCCTGATATGCGAATCTGCGGCTGTGGTCTGTTATGTCATCCCCGGTAGTTTACGCGGTGTGAAACGGATGGGGGAAAGCCCCTATGAATCCGCTCACCCCTATTTCTGACACAAATGTTATCTGAAGGCAAGTGTCAGACCATAGGTCCTGTTTTTCTGAATTTTATTTAAATATTGGTGTCTTTAAAAATAAGTTGACAAGGTTTTTGATTTGGGCTAAAAAAACATCACTTTAAATTGACTGAGCGCTCGTTCATAATAGTTGGCTATTTGTTATTAATCATATATCATAAATACCAATAAGTTGGTCATTATTATATCCGGAAGTAAGTTTTAAAGAATGTGTATTCATTAAATTGCGATAAAATCGCATGCAGAGGCAACTTGAGCGCATTTCTCCGGAAACCGGAAACCAGACCAGAACAGAGGAGCGTGAGTGCGGGCGCTTGATACCCGAAAATACCGAGCCGTGTATTCTTCAGGCAAATCATCAAACTGGCCGAGATCGCGATTGATAAGGCCATAAGAAGGGGAGAACCATGACGCACAACATGACGGATTACGACAAGACTTACGCTGAATTCAAATGGGAAGTGCCGGAGTATTTCAATTTTGCAGGCGATGTCATTGACAAATGGGCGACCCAGGACCCGAACAAGCTGGCCATGCACTGGGTAAATGACGACGGCCTGGAAGCCAAACGGACGTTTATGGATTTCAGCAAGGCCTCCAAAAGACTCTGCAATGTGCTGTCCCAGCAGGGTGTGAAACGGGGCGATGTGGTGATGATCGTTCTGGGCCGTTCGATCGAATGGTGGGAAGTCTTCACCGCCTGTATCCGCATGGGCGTTGTCATTGCTCCGGGAACCACGCAGTTGACCTCCAAGGACCTTGAATACCGGGTCAATACGTCCAAGGCCGTCTGCTTTATCACCGACAACGGCAATGCGCCCAAGCTCGATGCCGTTGTCGACAAGTGTCCGACCCTGAAATGCAAACTGGTGATCGGCGGCGGCAGAGACGGCTGGATGGATTATACGCAGGTCGTCAGTGCCGCTTCGGACGTATTTGAAACCGCCAAGACCGCCAAGGATGAAGAAGCCATCGTGTATTTTACTTCCGGCACCGTCGGGTTTCCCAAGATGGCCCTTGCATACGCATACCTCCTATCCGCTGGGCCATCAGGTCACCGGCAAGTACTGGCTGGATCTTACCCCCCAGGACATGCACTGGAACATCAGCGATACCGGCTGGGCCAAGGCTGCCTGGAGCAGTTATTTCGGGCCCTGGTACTGCGGCGCGGCCCAGTTTGTTCACTGCACGGACCGCTTTGATCCCAAGAAAACCCTGGAGCTGCTGTCCCAGTACCCGGTCACGACCATGTGCGGGGCGCCGACCATTTACCGCATGCTGGTGCTTCAGCCGCTTTCCGATTACAAATTCCCGACCCTTCGCCACTGCGTCGGCGCCGGCGAGCCCCTGAATCCGGAAATCATCGAGGTCTGGAAAAAGGCGACGGGCTGCACCATCCGCGATGGCTACGGCCAGACCGAGACCGTGCTGCTGTGCGGCAGCTTTCCCTGCATCGAACCCCGGTTCGGGTCCATGGGAAAACCCACCCCCGGCTTTGACCTTCAGATCATCGACAATGACGGCGTCATCGTTCCCGCCGAATACCGAGGGCGATATCGCGGTTCGCGTCAAACCCACCCGGCCCCTGGGCCTTTTCAAGGAATACTGGAAAGAGCCCGAAAGAACCGCCAATGCGTTTAAGGGCGACTGGTATCTGACCGGCGACCGGGCCTACCGGGACGAAGACGGCTATTTCTGGTTTGTGGGCCGTGCCGATGACGTGATTCTGACCTCCGGCTACCGCATCGGGCCCTTTGAAGTGGAAAGCGCCCTGATCGAGCATCCGGCGGTTGCCGAATCCGCGGTGGTTTCCAGCCCGGACGAAACCCGCGGTGAAGTCGTCAAGGCCTTTGTCATTCTGGCTCCGGGCTACACCGCCAGCGAGGCCCTGGCCAAGGAACTTCAGGAACATGTGAAGAAAGTAACGGCTCCGTACAAATACCCCAGAAAGATTGATTTTGTCACCGCACTTCCCAAAACCGTCAGCGGAAAGATCCGCCGGGTTGATCTGCGCAATGCGGAATGGGGCAAGAAATAATTTTCACTTCGCGAATTTGCTCAATTCCGAACGGACATTTTTTCACCCTAACCAGAGTTGTATCTTAATCTAAAGAGAGGAGGAGACATTTTGGCCATTGAAAAAGTTGGGACCATTGACTACAAGGATTTGCCCCCGCTGGATGCGGAGACAGCCGCGACGATGAGTGAAGAGCTCAAGATCAGCGTGACTCTGACCATTATTTACTATGCATTCCTGTTGGGAGTAACCGTTCTGAACTACACATCCCCGGGATTGATGAAAACCGTACTCTGGGGAGGCATGACCGTTACCTGGTTTGCGACATCCGTGGTGTCGCTGTTCATGGCTTCATTTATTGCCTGGCTGCATGTGTTCTATTACCAGAAGAGAGTTTTGAAAAACACTAAAAATCAGGGGGTGGTCTAAACCATGGAACCTAAATACCTGTTTACCTTAATACTCTTGGGAACGATTATTGTCATTACTTATGCGACCAAAAAATATGCCACCAGCACCGTTGAATTCTATGTCGGCGGCCGCAGTTTCGGCTGGCTGATGAACGGGTCCGCCATTGCCGGAGATTACCTCAGCGCCGCAACCTTTC
>CAVRLU010000017.1:0-24056 GCA_963722115.1 uncultured Nitrososphaerota archaeon | reverse complement strand
CTATAGTTATATCCTTCCAGAAGATTTTGCACCAGCGTGTTTTAGGGCATGATTTACACTTACATAACTATCTGCAAGTTTGACATATTTTCCAACCATTGCAATTCTGACTGATTCTTTTGTATTTTGAAATGAATTTATGATTGCATTCCACTTGTCCCAGTTTGCAGAAGTGTTAACCAATCCAACTTTTCCAAATTTCTTGAATATCACATCAATTATTCCCTGATCATATAGCATCTGTGGAACCAAAAGAATTGATTCTGCATCATGACATGAAAATACATCGCGCTCTGTAACGTTTGAAAATAACGAAATCTTTTTCCTTGCTGCAGTCTCAAGCGGTCTTGTGCATCTGACTGCAAGTAAATCTGGCTGGATACCAATTCTTCGTAGTTCTTGAACACTATGTTGAGTAGGTTTTGTTTTTTGCTCTCCCACCACATCAAGAGAAGGTGCTAGAGTTACATGAACAAAGATTACATTTTCAGGTCCTTCCTCTAATCTCATCTGTCTTAATGCTTCAAGAAACGGTAAACTCTCAATATCGCCTACCGTTCCACCACATTCTACTACTAGCATATCAAGACCCTCGGTTTTGACTATCTTTCTCATCCTGTCTTTGATTGCGTCTGTTACATGTGGGATTATCTGTACACAAGCTCCTAGGTACTCCCCGCGTCTCTCTGCCTCTATTACACTAGAGTAAATCTGGGCTGTTGTTATATTGTGAGTTCTTGGTATGTTCTGGTTGAGAAATCTCTCATAGTTTCCTATGTCCATGTCGCACTCTCCACCATCTTCTGTGACAAAGACTTCGCCATGGGCAATGGGATTCATTGTTCCTGCATCATAGTTTAGATATGGATCAAATTTCACGCAAGAGACTTTTTGATTAGAAAGCTGAAGTAACTTTGCAATAGATGATGAAACTACCCCTTTTCCAAGGCCAGACATGACTCCTCCAGTTACGAAAATGTATTTTGTAGATTCAGTCTGCATATCCATGATGGATTGGAGGTCTTTTTATTTCTTATTCTGCAATTGTAGATTTCTTTAGGCTCTTTGTAAAAGATTCAATTTTACTTTCGATCTTTTCTGATGATGCATTTTCTATTAACCGTAAAAATGCACTCCCTACAATTATTGCATCTGCGCCAGATTTTATTATGAATCTTGCCTGATCCGGATTGCTTACCCCAAATCCAACTCCAAGTGGAATCTTGCTGCCAAGTATCTTTTTTGCATTCTTGATTGCATGCGTGGTATAGTCTTGGAATTGTTGTTGACCTCCCGTGGTTCCAAATACTGACACCAGATATAGAAAACCTGATGAAACACCTGATATTTTCTTGATTCTCTCAGGTGATGTATTTGGTGAGATTAGAAATATTGTATCCATTTCATGTTTCTTTGCTGCTTGAAGAAATTCTTTTGATTCATCAACTGACATGTCAGGTAGTATCAGTCCATCAATTCCTACCTTTTTTACAATGGATATGAATTTCTCATAACCGTGTCTGTAAAGGAGGTTTGTGTAGGTCATCAAAACAAGTGGTATGTCTGTCTCCTTGCGAATTTTTTTTACTAGGGCAAGAAACTTCTCAAAATTCATTCCTTTTTGCAATGCATGAAAGCCTGCATTTTGAATTACAGGTCCATCTGCTAAAGGATCTGAAAACGGCATTCCAAGTTCTATTATGTCTGCACCTCCTTTTACTAACCCGCGAACTGCCGATAGAGTGCCTTTTTCATTTGGAAATCCTGCCATGACATATGCTATCAAGGCCTTTTGGTTTTTGGACTTGAGGTCTTGAAATTTACTTTTTATTCTTGACATTTTTACTCAAATATCTCCCAACTTCTTCTACATCCTTGTCTCCTCTACCTGATAATGTTACGACAATACTCTCACTCTTTGGCATATTTTTTGCAATTTTTATTGCATATGCAATTGCATGTGCTGATTCAAGAGCCGGTATGATTCCTTCATGTTTTGAAAGTAAAAGAAATGCCTCTACTGCCTCCTTGTCATTTACTGCATCATACTTTACTCTCTTTGTATCTTTTAGATACGAATGCTCTGGTCCAACTCCTGGATAGTCTAATCCTGCAGATATGCTATGTGTCTCACTAATTTGTCCCTCTTTATCTTGTAGAAGATATGTAAGCATGCCATGGAGAATTCCTTTTGAACCGCCCACTAGTGTTGCAGAATGACGACCGCTCTTGATTCCTTCTCCTCCAGCTTCAATTCCAAACATCTTGGTATCTTCATCAATTAATGGATAGAAAGTTCCTATCGCGTTTGAACCTCCTCCGACACATGCCACAACAGAATCTGGTGATTTCTTTTCCAATTCCTTCATCTGTACAAGGATTTCATTTCCTATGACTGATTGAAAGTCTCTTACCATTACTGGGTATGGGTGGGGGCCAACTGCTGATCCTAAAAGATAGTAAGTTGTTTTTACATTTGTAATCCAATCACGTATGGCTTCATTGATTGCATCCTTGAGAGTCTGTGTTCCTTCTTTAACTGGATGAACCTTGGATCCAAGTAAATTCATTCTAAAGACATTTAGCTTTTGTCTCTGAGTGTCTTTGTAGCCCATGTATACTTCGCCATGAAGCCCTAAAGCAGAACATGCCATGGCAGTTGCAACACCGTGTTGTCCTGCACCAGTTTCTGCAATGATTCTCTTTTTTTTCATCCTCTTTGCAAGCAGTCCCTGACCTAGCGTATTGTTAATTTTGTGGGCACCGCCATGCAACAAATCCTCTCTTTTGAGATATATTTTTGCACCACCTGCAAATTCTGTTAGGTTTCTTGCAAGGTAAAGCGGAGTAGGCCTTCCGGCATACTGCGTTAGGTAATAGCGTAATTCTTTCTTAAACTCTGCATCATCTTTGTACTTTAGATATGCTTCTTCTAGTTCCTCTACTGCCGGAACTAGGGTTTCAGGAATGTATCTTCCTCCAAATTCTCCAAATTTGCCATTCTTTGGGTATTTTAGTTTCATATTGCTAATACCAACTCTGATACTAATCCCTTGATATCTTTACTCTTCATTATACTGCTACCAACAAGAAACGCATCTGCACCACACTTGCGAAGAAATTGAATGTCTTTTGATGATTCTATCCCGCTTTCTGAGATTATGATTCTTTTCTCATCTCTGTCTTTTAAGATGGTCTTCGTTGTATCTAGATCAATTTCCAAAGTGTCTAGATTACGATTGTTGATGCCAAGTATGTCTGCCCGAGTTTTTGCTGAATCTGTAAACTCTTTTTTTGTGTGGGATTCTAACAATACTAGTAGATTCTTTTTGTGTGCGTATGCAATAAACTCGTCAATATCACTTGCAAAATTTTTATCAAATATTGCCTGGATTAGTAGAACCATGTCGGCTCCTAATTTTTCAGCTGCATCGATTTGAACTTTATCAACCACTATGTCCTTCATTAAAAGCGGAACTTGAACTTGTTTGCGAATTTTTGTGAAATACTCTGGTGATCCGTTGAACAAGTGGGGCTGTGTCAAAACTGATAGTCCAACTGCACCTCCTTCTACCATTTGTTTTGCAATTAAAACAGGATCAGAGATTTCTCTTATATCTCCAAGAGACGGAGATGAGAATTTTACTTCAGTTATTAGAGATGCATGTTTGTTGTTTCTAATTTGTTCAATTAGATTTCTTTCTGACTTGGAATTTTTGTAATTGATTTCATAGACTTTTTCATTTATTGCCTTTTGTGAATTGTTGGCAAGTTTTTCTAGCATGTCTTTCATTTTTTCTCAAAAGTCTCCAACTTTGTTACATCTCCACAATATTTGATAAAATCTCTGAAAAGATCGTATGCCTTGCCTTTTTTGATTGTCTGAAGTGAAATACTTAATGCCTCATCGAATTTTTCTGAAAATCCTCCGACTATCAACCCTGCTGCTGCATTAAGAGCTGTAATCTCTAACATGGGCTTCTTGGCAGTTCCGTTGAGAACTGATACAAAGGCATTGATTGCCTCGTCCTTTGTTGAAACTTGAAGTTCCTGTAGTTTAGCTTTATTCAAACCAAGTTCTGTTGGATTTAATACTGAGCTTGTTACCTCGCCTTTGTTTAACTGATAAATGTGATTTTTGGATGTTGTGGATAACTCATCAAGACCATCATCAGAAATTACAGTCATCACGCTTTCTGACCCTCTTGATTCCAAAAGTGATATCACGCGACTGAGGTACTCTTTTGAGTATACTCCAACAAGCTGATGTTTTACAGATGCAGGATTGGTTAGAGGTCCTAGGAGATTAAATGCAGTCCTTTTACCTATGATTTTTCTTGCCTCTGCAACATTTTTCATGGCTGGATGAAACTTTGGCGCAAACATAAATCCGATTCCAAATTTTTCAATTATTTCCTGAACTTTATTTGGTTCCATGTCAAGGTTGTATCCAAAATATTCAAAAATATCTGCACTTCCGCTTATTCCAGAAGATGATTTGTTTCCATGTTTTGCCACTACCACACCTGATGCGGCAATAACAAATGATGCTGTAGTTGAAATGTTAAATGTGCTCAGCCTGTCTCCCCCCGTTCCACAAACATCGATTATGTTCTGATCTATTTTGGGATGTATGTGTATTGCATTCTCTTGCATTTTATCTAGCATTGCAAGAAGTTCCTGATCGGTCTCTCCCTTTTCTGTCAAAGTTCTAAGAAAATTTGTTGTCTCATCAACAGAAATTTTTCCAGATAAGATTTCATTCATGATTTGAGACATTTCATCATAGCCTAGATTCTTGTTGGATGAAATCTTGGTGATATACTCTGAGATCATTTTTGCACCAACTTGATAAAGTTACTTAGAATTTTCTTACCCTCGCTAGTCATGATTGACTCTGGATGAAACTGGACGCCTTCAATTAGGTATTTTTTGTGACTTACTGCCATTATCTCTTTATCATCCTGAGCTACGGCGGTCACTTTTAGATCCTCTGGAATTATTGTCTTGTCCCCGACTAGGGAATGATATCGTGTTGCTCTGAATGGATTTTGTACTCCTTCAAAGAGTGGTGATTGAGTATATTCTACAGGGCTTGTTTTTCCATGTCTTACATTTCCTGCATTGACAACTTTTCCTCCAAATGCATGTATGATTCCTTGATGACCAAGACATACTCCTAGTATTGGTTTTGTCGGTCCTAACTCCTTGATAACTTTGGTACATATGCCAAAATATTTTTCATCCTCTGGAGTTCCAGGACCTGGAGAAATTATTATTGCATCATAGTTTCCCTTTTTGATATCTTCTATTGTTATCTTGTCATTTCTAATTACATCTGATTCTACATTTAGTTCTCCAAGTAGCTGGGCAATATTGTATACAAATGAATCATAATTGTCTATGATTAAAAATTTCATTTTGATGCCTCCTTCAAGGCTGATATCATTGCGTTTGCTTTATGTTCTGTTTCCATCCACTCATTTTGGGCAATCGAGTCTGTGACTATGCCTGCTCCTGCCTGAACAAATCCCTTTGAACCATTCATGAATATGCTTCTTATTGCAATTGCAAAGTCACAACAGCCATTAAATGAAAAATATCCTACAGCGCCAGCATAAGGGCCTCTGTCATCTGGCTCTAATTCGTCAATTATTTCCATTGCTCTAATCTTTGGAGCACCTGATACAGTACCTGCAGGAAAGACCGCTTTCATAGCATCATACATGTCGTATTTTTTATCCAAAGTTCCTACTACATGAGTTACTATATGTTGAACATGGCTGAATTTTTTGACAGCCATTAGTTCTTTGACATGCACAGAGCCGTATTTGCATACTCGTCCAATGTCGTTTCTGCCCAGATCTACTAACATTGTGTGCTCTGCCAATTCTTTTTCATCGTGCAACATCTCCTCTTTTCAGCTCCTCATTTCTCTTCTCGTCTTTTGTAATTGGTCTTGTTCCTGCAATTGGAAATGTCTCTACTTGATTTCCTGTAATTCGTAATAACATTTCAGGACTGGAGCCAATTATAGTCCGCTGTCCTAGCTTCATGTGGTAGAGATATGGCGAGGGATTGATCTGTCTTAGAATTTTATATACTTTGAGGTGATCTCCCTCTGCATCAAAATTGAATTTTCTTGAAAGTACGACTTGGAAAATGTCGCCATCATGAATGTATTTTTTTGCCTTTTTTACCATTTCCACAAATCTGTCTTGATCTAAATTCTCTGAAATTTCTGAGGCTGAAAACTTGCCACAATCTACATTTGAGAATGATATTTCATCTATTCTATTTTTATCATAATAAAAATAAAATGATTTTTTTTCTTTGTTGTCATAAAGTATCCCATCAGTATAGATTCCAAACTCCATCAAAGGCTCTTCAGACCCTTTGTGTGAATTTGGGATGTCTTCCCATAATCTTATTGCATCATAATTGATTATTCCAACTGCACCTCCAACATATCGGTACTTTTGATCAGGTATCTTGTAGACTAGTTTCTTGATTTCAGACAAGGGATCCTTTGTTTGAATTGTCATGGTACTTCCACTTTTGTAATGGAGGATAACTTTGTCAGAATACCCTTTGATGATTATTGCAGGATCAAAACCAATTAGGGATGTCTCTGATAGTTCTTCAGGTCCGGTAAGGGATTCAAAGAAGAATGAATGATCAAAGTCACGTGATATTTTATTATACAGATCAAATTGGGAGCCAGTATAGTCTAGAGGTATTATCTTAAGGCTTGAATGCCCAAATGTGGCCACCCATGAACAAACTTGTTGTCTACTCTATTTAAAATTAAGCCAAGTCTATGTTGAATAATTACGGTATGGTACGGTACCTTTATATGCGATCTGACCGTATATGAGGCATGTCTCAAATCCTGATTCCAGAGTTTGGCAAGAGCCAAGTCCTTGTTATTCCAAGACCTGTATTTTGTAGTAAAAAAAACTCCTGTGAAAACAACTGTAAAAGAGGCAACCTGCACTGTATGTCAAAAGGGTCTTGAAGACGGTGTGTCTGTTACTGCAAAAAGGATTGGCATGAAATTGAGGCTTTTCTGCCAGTATCATATTCCTGAAGAATAGACACCAGAATATTCTGATGTTTACCAGATTGGTTTTGTAATTGCACCTTCCGCGGCAGAAGTTACCAGTGATGCATATTTCGCAAGAGCTCCTCTTTCATAATTTGGTTTTCTTGGCTTCCAATCTTTTCTTCTTTGTGCAAGTTCATTTTCTGGTACCATGATATCGATACTATTTTTTTCAAGATTGATAACGATCTCGTCTCCTTCCTTGACTAGAGCAATATTTCCCCCTACTGCTGCTTCTGGGGCAACATGTCCAATCATAAAGCCTCTTGTTGCACCTGAGAATCTTCCATCTGTTATCAGTGCAACTTTCTCACCTAGATTTTGTCCAACAAGAGCTGCTGTTACTCCTAGCATCTCTCGCATACCTGGTCCTCCCTTTGGACCTTCATATCTTATGATTACTACATCGTGTTCCTTTATCTGTCGTTTTGATATTGCATCGAACGCATCTTCTTCTCTATCGTATACTTTGGCTTTTCCCCTGAATTCTTTTGTATGAACTCCTGCCACTTTTACAACTGCTCCTTCTGGTGCCAGTGTTCCTCTAAGTATTGTAAGCGTTCCAACCTCATGTATTGGGGACTCGATTGATTTTAGGACCTGTTGATTTGCATCAAATGAAATCTGTAATGAATCTAGATTCTGTTTTACTGTCTTGCCTGTTACAGTCATAACATTTTCATTTATGAGATTTTTCTTTTGTAAACTTTTCATTAATAATGGAATTCCGCCTATCTTGTCAGAGATCAAGCATGACATATGTCCCACCAGGTCTCATGTCTGCAAGATGTGGAGTCTTTCTTCTAATTCTCTCAAAGTCGTCTAGTTCTAGTTTTACTCCCATCTCACGTGATAAAGCAAGCAAGTGTAATACCGCATTTGTTGAACCTCCAATTGCATTGGCAACTGTAATTGCATTCTCAAATGCCTCATATGTCAAAACATCTTTTGGCCTTATTCCATTTTCAAGTAGATTCATTACAGCTTTTCCACTCTCGTAAAGCATTTTTTCTCTTCTTGGATCTTCTGCTGGTGGTGACGCATTTCCTGGGAGTGCTATTCCTATTGCCTCACTAATTGATGCCATGGTATTTGCAGTGTACATTCCTCCACAGGAACCAGAATTTGGACATGCTACGTTTTCTAAATTTTTGAGAGCCTCTAATGTTAAATTGCCTGCATCATATGCACCGACTGCTTCGTACACATCTTGAACTGTAACTTGTTTTCCCTCATAAACTCCTGGCATTATTGTTCCGCCATAAACAAAGACTGATGGCAAGTTAAGACGCGCCATTGCCATCATTGTACCTGGAAGGCTCTTATCACAACCTGCAATTCCAACCAGTCCATCATACTGATGAGCTCTTACCATTAATTCGATAGAATCTGCAATAATTTCTCTACTAACAAGAGATGACTTCATACCTTCATGCCCCATTGCTATCCCATCACTTACTGCAATTGTTGAAAACTCTCTTGGTGTGCCTCCAGCACTTTCTACTCCTGCTTTTGCATGAGTTGCCAATCTTCCAAGATGAATGTTACACGGCGTAGCCTCATTTCCGCTATGTGAAACACCGATGAATGGTCTTCCTAAATCATTATCGTCTAGGCCCATTGCTTTGTACATGGCTCTGTGTGGAGCCCTTGATGGACCTTCGACTACGTTTCTACTTGATATCTCCATTATTGTCACTATCTTTTACATCCCCTATTTTATACATACTAGAAATTTTCACGCTTGAGATTGTGTATCTTGTACTGATCGATATATTATGCTGCATATTCCAATCTGAAACTGGTTACACCGTTTTTTTTGAATCTATGCACTAACATTAAGTTAAACGTCCAAAAATATCGATCTATCTGGTAGGAATTAACTAAAACGTTAATTCAATAAAATATTACTATCTTTGAAAGTATTGAATTAGTCCATTACAAAACGTCTACCTGTGTCAGTTACTGTATTTTATCCCCTATCCTAGGGGGGAGGATATGCTTTTTAGTAACTAATTTTCATATCTGTACAAGGAAACGGGTAATCAGTGGCTAATCTCTTGGCTTATGTAATTGGAGCTGCTCTAGTGGGGATGTTGCACATGTCTGCCCCTGATCATTGGCTTACACTCTGCGTTCTTGCAAGAAACAAAAAATGGGCCCCAAAAAGCTCTTTGGAATATCGCTTATGACTGCAATTGGTCATGTTGGTCTTTCTGTTGTTATGGGTCTTGTTGTTGTAGTAATTGGACTTGTATTTTCTCATTTGATTTCATACTATCTTGACACGGGAATAGGATTGGTTATGGTAGGAGCTGGATTGGTTGTTGGAATCATACCTCTAGTAAGAAAAAACGCACCGCATCAACATCATGAACATGAACCTGACACGGAAAAGAAATTTGGTAAACTTACCTCAAAAATAGGGTATTTTGCAATTCTTGGGGCGGCACTTTCTCCAGATCCGAGCATAATCCCAATTTATCTTTCTGCAATATCAGCTGGATTTTATTTTGCATTGGAGTTGTCAGTTGTCTTTGCATCTGCCTCTATTCTCACGCTCCTGCTTTTAGTTCAGCTCGGCACTATGGGATTGGCAAAGACTCTTGCGAAAATACCTGAAAAATATAACGATTCAATGGTGGGATTTGTGATCATGTGTATTGGAATCTATGTTCTTGTTGTACGGTGAGGGTGATTTTTCTGATTGATCTCAATTTTGACTCAGTAAAATGTAGAAATTTGAAGGTTGGACAAACCATCCAATTAGATAAATATCGAGATTGTAAGAAGAATAACGTATGACTCATCACAAATTGCCTGAGATAAAGAAAAGACTGGCAAGAATAGAGGGACATGTTAAAGGCATTAGTAAGATGATTGATGATGGAAAGGGATATCCAGAGATTGTACAGCAGATCACTGCGGTCAGAGCAGCTCTTGATAGTACAATGGAGATAATAATTCAGGATCTTGTGGAACACGTTAATGTCAATACAAACACCAAAGGCAAAAAGGCGGCAAGTGATCTAAAGGATACTGTATCAAAAATTCTATAGGTGTCATTTTTTAAAACCATGATCAAACATTTTCCAACAAATCATACTTTTCATGTCAAAATTTTTTAGTTTAATTAACACTTCTTTACAATTCTACTGAGTTTTTAATAGTTGGATACATTGAATCCTTGACATGAATAGGAATGGGATGTATCTTGTTGCACTTTTATCCGTTATTGTTACATCTGCCGTAATTCCTGCTTATGCCGAAGTGACCTCACTTCAAACCGGTTCATCGTTTTACAAGGGAGGAAGTGCAATCCAGTTTTCTGGTACTACGTTGAGTACTGATTCTCCCAATGTTACCATTCTAATTTTTGATCCAAATAACAAATTCATATTGCTTGCATCAGGAACCACTGATAGCAACCATGCATTTCAGGTAATCGTTAATACCGGCCTTCCAAGCAACCAGCAACTGTTTTCTCTTAAAGGGGTATACAATGCAACTGCCTTTATTGCAAATCAAGCGGCTGGTAAAACCGTCAGTTTTGTCTTTTCACCTGATGGTTCACCTGCATTACCGTCGCCTCCTACAAACTTGTTAGCCACACCTTCCTCATCATCTGAAGTTGATCTTAGCTGGGTAGCCCCCCAAAATAACGGCGGTCTGCCTATAACAGGATATAAAATTGAAAGAAATGATGGAAATGGCTTTAACGTTATTATTGCAAACTCTCCCACAACAACTTATCAGGATAGGAATCTGATTCCAAATCCAGAACACTCCTACAGGGTTTCTACCATCAACTCGGCTGGTTCAAGTGGTCCTTCTAATGTGGCTCCTGTGATTATGCCGTCACCCTCTCCAGCCCCGACTCCCATCCCAACTCCAACTCCAACCCCGTATACGCCTGATACACAAAATACAAGTTCGTCAATTTATCAAAACTCTAGCCAATCCTTGAATGATATTTTACAACAAAGGTACGCTGCTGCAAGGAAATTGCAAGAAATGCTTAATGCTCAAACTCCTAGTCCGTCTCCCAGTCCCTCCTCTAATCCATCACAAAATACTCAGCAAACTATTCAACTCACTGAAAATATTGGCGTGGGTGATGTGGCTGGCAATCTGGAATCTAAAAAATCTAACAGTATGCCAGAAAACAATTTGGCGTCAAATAGTTTTACAAATTTTGATATTAAGAGCATATTGTATCCTGCAATTTCACTTGTGGGAGTTGGCATAGTTGTTACAATACTGTATTTTAGAAAGAAGCGAAAACTAGGTCCTATTGTTAGAGAATCACAGGATGCTCATCTTCCAGTTGAACAAACCTTTGAGAAACAAGAGGATGACTATGCAATGACTATTCTCAAAAATAGATTGGCAAAAGGCGAAATTACTGTGGATGAATTCAAGACACTAAAAGACGAACTCTCTGAATCCTAAGTTATTAGTTTGAATCCGTCTAATCTGGCTAACTGGTCATTTATCTGAGTGTCATTCTCGTTGCCATATGATATCAACATTCTATCTTGGTCTTTGAAGACATAGTTTTTCAGATCCGGTACTTGGTGATGATTGACAAAGAACTTTAATGTATACTTGTCATTTGTACAAAATGCACGTTGGTCTGGGAATGTAAAGCATTTGTCATCCAATCCAATTTTTAGTGTGCCAAAGAGAAATCCCATTGTAACATTGGTTGCCATCATGTGTACTGTTTCTCCATTTCCTTTTTGGAAACTGATGTAGGGACTTTTTATCTGGTAAGCTGTGGATGAATAATCAAACTGTTGACCATAAATCATCGTCAATAGTCCTGCATGAGTGTGAATTCCTCCAAGAGGGCCTGAGCCGGGGGGCATACCACTTGGTGTTACATGTGTTGATAATTCATAGAAATTATAACTGGATATTCCAAGTACTGCGACAATTCCTGCTAAAATGCCTATTGCTATTGCCTTGTTCCTAAATTGGGTCTTTTGTCGTTTTTGGTAAAAACTCTCTCTTTCCTGCACTCGCTCTTCTCTATCTTTTTTCCCCATTTGACGATACAAGTCAAAATTTTACCCTAAATAACAGTATCTGACATGGACGAGTATAGTTTTAAGATCTCATGAAGGTGAGTATAAATAAAATACTTTGTGCAAAAAGGCATGGACTGCATTTTCTGCAATATTGTTAACAAAAAACAAGATGCCCATGTTATATTTGAAGATGAAACTCACATTGCAATTATGGACAAGTACCCAATACAGAAGGGTCACTCGCTAGTCATGCCCAAGTTGCACCATGAAAAAATTATTGACATGTCAAATGATGAAGTCGGTGCACTGTTTTCTAGAGTGCCACTCATTGCACGGGGTATTCTTGTCGCAACAGGGGCAGACGGATTTAACATTGGGCAAAATAATGGAAAATCAGCTAATCAGATAATCCCACATGTGCATGTTCATATCATTCCAAGATATCAAAAGATGGGAAATTCTTGGGCAAGAAGAATGATTACCACAAATGATGATCTTGACAAATTGGCAAAATCCATTAGAAACAATATACTATCAAGATAATTCTATAACGATTGAATCCATGTCTGATTTTGTCAGACCGACATGTTTTTTGGCATCTTTTCTTGAAATTATTTTTCCGTTTTGAAATACCAGCATTGTGGGCACTGCTTGAATATTAAATCTGTCCCAGAGTGGATTTTCATCCTCATCAATAATTGATCCTAACTTGCTTGCATTCTCAATTTTTGCAGACTCAAAAGTTGGTTTGAAATTGGAACAATATGGACACCATGTGGCATAAAATAGAACGACTGTCTTTTTGTCTGATTTTAATACTTTTGAATCAAATTCTTCTGGTGTTACATGCTCCATGAATTTGCGTGAAATTTTAAAATATTTAGAGGTATGGTTTTAGAAATCTGTTTATGATTCCTGAATTATGTTTACCATGGCCAATTCTGTATGTGATAAATCCGTTCTTGATTTCAAAATTGTTAAATGATATGGGATATTCCTTTGAAAGTCCCTCTTCATCTGATATTAATTGATTATATGGAAAATATGTTAAAGATTGCAAATCTGAATGATTGTCATTTATTCCATATGCAAGATGTGATATTTCTACTTCGTATCTTATTGGATATGGAGTATTTCCTACTCTGTTATGCCATTCAAGTCCTGTGAAATTCTTTGCTATAGTAAAATCAAACAAATTTTTATCTTGCTGTAAAGTAAATGAATCTGTCTCACCTGATGTCTCATCTTTGAGATGATATGAAATCCTCTGTTCTGCCGGTTCCATTATGATTTGGCGTAGATATGAACGACCAACTATTGGTTTGATCTTGAACTCGTATTGATTTACTCCTCCAAATATGGCATGAAACTTACCATCATCATTAAATGAACAAATTAGATTCAGTTCAACAGGAATTTGTTGCACATTAAACAATTCCAGAAGATAGAGCATCCATGATTTGTCGGGAATGCTATTTCCTAGATCTGATGCAAGTGTAATGACATCAGAAACTGCAGTGACTTGAGTTGGATATAATGATGTGCCATCATTGTGAACATAACAATATGATCCTAGCCAAAAATGCATGACTAATCTAAGTTCTAAATGATATTTACTGTTTATTGAATGCTGGCGGTGTGCTCAGGTTGAATTTAATTTTCTATCCATAGTTTATTTCGTTATGACTAATTATATTTTGAAATTACTGATTGGGATTGTATCTTAAAAATGCGCCAACTTTGCCTATGCTTGAAAGCATTGTACCATATTCTGTTGATCCAGTGATGACCTCAACTTTTGCACCTGTCTGACCTGCAAGAAGATCTAGATAATCTACAATATCGCGTTCGGTTGATTCCATATCCATGCTTTTACAGCCAGGACATGGCTGACTTAGTAATTGTTGTACTCTTGGAATGACCTTTGGACGTTCTAGAATCTCGGTCTGGACGTGTTGACATCTTCTACAAGTGATGTCAATCTTTCGCAAGTTGGTATCATCTGTAATTAGTACTGTCTCTACCACGTTTCTTTTCATAAGATCAATAATCTCGTTGAGGCCATAAGTGGCAAGACCTCTTGAAAAGTGTATGTCACTGAATAGCTTTTCTACGAGTTTCTTTTCTTCAACCATTCTGTAATCTGTAAGAACATCCTGAGCTTTGGCAAATGCCTCACGCACTCCTTCTGAACCTGCATAAGAACAATCAAGAGTTGCAAGAATATTATTTTGTAGTCTATACTCTAGATAATTCTCTCTTAAGAAATTCTCTTTTGTAGGTCCAGGTCCTGAAACTATGAGACCCTTTACGGGATATATGTCGATAAAATATTCTCGAGTTGTATGAGCTACCCTGTTATAGTAATCATTAAGCTCCATCTCTCTGAGTCTTTCAAATCTTCTAGCAGACTGGCCTCCCTGTCTGTGTTTTCCTGCAACACCGGATGATGTCTCTGATAACACATCTAATTTGTCACCGCGCAATAATCCCCATCCTGCATCTTTGGCATCAATTGCTAAAAATCCAATCATGTTGTCATCTCTTAACATGTCCTTGAGAAGATCTACGTGGAAATGATCATCACATCTGTATAGAAATGTCTGCAGTTCTTTTGGAGGTTCAATCTCGTATAATTTTATAACTTCACTTCCAATTGGTCCTCCGCCTTCTGGTGGCAATGCGCCACAAAACATGACTAGTCCCTTGTCAGGAGATGATTTGTACAGTTTTAGCCTCTGGATTACTCTGGACAAAGCATCTACCACGTGCGTTCTTGTAAGGTCTGACTTGATGTTGTCTGCAGTTCCTTGCTCTTCACGAAGATTGTTTATGACTTCATGCAATGCCTTTTTCGGGGGAACATAAAGTGAGATTAATTCCGTACCGCGCCCTTCTTTATCTGATAATTCTTCTAACATCTTTCGTAGTCTTGTATAACTTTACAGAATCTTGTTTTTCTATCTTGGGCTTGACCATAAATTATCACCTAACTATTTTGGAATTTGTCCAGAACTTGCTGGAATGCTGATATTGGCTGTGCACCTACTATTTTGGTAGCATCCTTGCCGCCAAATATGATAAAGGATGGCGTTGCATCTATTCCTATTTTCTCACCGAATTTTTGGTTGTCTAGCACTTTTTGTTCATATTTCTTATCTGACATGCATTTATCAAACTTATCTAAGTCCAGACCAACTGTTGTGGCAAATTTGTCTAGTGAACCTTGATTTACCCACCCAGTTTTTTCACCTGCCCAGTTTTTGTACAACTCATCATGATACTGCCAATATTTGCCTTGATCCCCTGCACAGTATGATCCCTCTGCAGCCAATACTGAATCTGGACCATTTAGTGGGAAATCTCGAAATACAAAGTTGACCTTTCCAGTATTGACGTATTGTTGGAGTAATGCGTCTTTGGTGTTTTCATGAAATAAATGACAATATGTACACTGGTAATCTCCAAACTCTACGATGGTTATCTTTGCATTAGGATCTCCAAGTATTGGTGAACCATTTTGCATTAACATTTGAGGTGTTAATTCATCCTGTTTGGTTTCATGTGGAGTTGCCATGTAATATGCGGCTGCTATTGTAATAATTACAGGTATTGCAAAGTAATAGTATTTCTTCACTTTTTTTGAGTGGGTTTTCTTTGAATATTAACTATTTGAACATCGGCTTTAATTTGGGCTCAAAATTATTACCGGCTCTGGTTTTTTTATGCTAATTTCTGCTCTGCTTATTCTGCTTTTGTATACCTTGAATTTTTTTCCGTTCTCTGACAAGACCCATTTGTCAACTCTTATCAGAGCGAGCTGTTCTAAATCTGAAATCTTTTTGTAAACAGAACTAAGGGGAATCCTATATTTTTCTGATAATTCCAGCGCTGTCTTTCCTTCCTTGATGATTGAAAATAATATGGACCTTGACTGAAGATCTGCCAACGCTTCTAGAATTTTTTGATTTATGTCATATTTTTTGAGTTGCGATAATGGAACTTTCTTTTTCAATATTTTTTGAATTAGGCATGCCTAACTATTTAAACGACGCGGGAGTGATTCTAGAATTTTAGAACTAGTCTGTGATTTAAATAAGTTAGCTTATCCTAATGAAATCATCATGATTGATTATTGGCAACTTTTGTTACTTGGTGCAATAGCTGGTTTTACAATTTTTCTTGGTCTTCCTATTGCAGTATTACAACATCTTAGTTCAAAAAAGAAAGGATTCTTGAATGCGTTTGCACTTGGAATTCTAGTATTTTTAATTATCGATGTTTTTAGTCACGGATATGAGACTGCATCAAGTGCGACAACGGATGCATTTTCTGGAAAAGGTCCAATTGGTGATGCAGTAGTTGATCTTGTCGCAATGTTTGGCGGCATAGCAATAGGTCTGTTAGGTCTGGTGTTGTATGAAACAAAACTGATGACAAAAGGATTTCCGCAGATACTCTCTGTTGAAAACCTCAAAGAAGGCGATGACCATCTTCACAGACTTTTCCATGATGCAAGTGCATACAAGCTTGCAATGATGATAGCAATAGGAATTGGTGCCCACAACTTTAGCGAAGGCTTGGCAATTGGCCAGTCTTATGTGGCAGGACAGATAGGGCTTGCAATCATATTGATAATAGGATTTGGGGCGCATAATACTACGGAAGGATTTGGTATAGCAGGTCCACTTACGGGAATATTAAAAAAACCAAATGCAAAATTTCTTGCCAAAGTGGGATTGATTGGAGGTGGTCCAACATTTGTGGGCACAATGCTTGGAAGTCTGTGGATATCTAATGTTGCATACATTTTGTTTCTATCCATGGCGGGAGGCGCACTAATCTATGTCTCAATGTTGATGTATAATTCTGGACGAAAACAAACGACCAATAATATTTTGATGATTGGGCTTTTCTTTGGTCTTTGTGCAGGTTTTGTAACGGATCTTATTGTTACACTTGGTGGCGCATAAAACACCAATTTTGGAATTTTTTAATCTACGACAAGTGCGGGTTTTATCATCTAGTATAATTGGATAGAATCACGTGACTATTTTTGACAAATTATTCTGGCTATTTGCATTCTTTATCTCTCGGGCTATTCTTCGTCCCATACTCATGGGTTCATCATAGATTAGAGATGAATATGGTGAACCATCTACATAGAGATTTGTTCCGGCAACAATTCTTGCCGAAAACTCAAACGTAGTAAATTTGCCGTTTTCGTCATAGACTCCCTCCAGACAAAAAGGTCCTGTCATACCTGGTGCAACTAGTCGTTTTGCGGCTTCGACAAATCTCTCACCCATTGCATAGACTTCATCAAGTAGGGATTCTCGCAAGACTAGAGGGCTGTTGCCTATTACATTAAATGACGGAATTAATTCGACATCGATTTGCTCTTGGGCTGGAATTCTGCCAAGACCGTCAATATCTGACTCGTATCTTCGGTCCACTCCAAAAAATTCAAGTTCCCCGCTTAGCTCAGAATAAAAATATTGTAAATATGCTGAAACACCCAAGGCATATTCCTGCAGGTACAAGTCAGAGTCTCCTTTGATTATTCCTTCTCCGATTAACCTGTCTCTTTTTTTCATGTACTCTTCTTCATTTGTTGCAAGAAAGTATCCTTTTCCTCCCGCCGCACCGTGTCTTTTTGCAATTACTAGACCGTTTATTTCGCTTGGGCTAGATAATGATCTTGGAATTTTTAATTTAGACTCTACCATGAGTTTTTCTTTCATGTTTCTGTCAGACTCCCATCTGAGAATCCACTTGTTCCCAAAGATTGGTGTCTTGATTGATTCTATCTCTGATGAGCTCATCTGAGCTATTAGAGTTCCATGTGGTACAATTATTGCATTATTTTCTTTCAGAATATTTGCGCATCTTTGATTCATCACTTCAGAAAATGAATCCACTACTACAAATTCGTCTATGAATCGAAATCTTCGATAAAGTTTTTCGCGCTTTTTTTCACACACTAGTATGGTCTTGAATCCTTCATCTTTTGCACCCTTGAGGACTTGAAGAGCACAGTGAGAACCTAGAGTTGCTATTGAAGACATGTTTACGATCTTTTCCTTATCTTGGGGGTTTATGAAAGTTCCATGGGCTTACTTGCGATAAAGTTAAACACGTCGTCAATTAGGTCCATGGATATATCTGACTTGTATTCTTGAGGAATATTTTTCATTATAAAATCGATAACTGATTGACCTTGTGGTATCTTTCCCTCTTCAATTTCTTCTGAATATAGTGAAACCAGGTGTGATACAATTATGGCTGTTTTCTCTCTATTTGTAAGAACCATGTGTATAGTTAGTTTTCTTTTTAATTTAGAGGTTTGTCCGGTTATTGATACTTGACAATTCCACATGGTAAATCATTGATTTTTAAAATATCTCAACGAGTGATATTTTTTATAACATCTGTTCTAAGCTGGCCGCAAGCTGCTGATATCTCGGAGCCTTTTTCTACTCTGACAGTACAATTCACGCCGCCATCACGAAGTATCTGTTGGAATGCAAGCACTCTTTTCCTGCCCGGACGGGAAAATCCTCCCGCAGTTGGATTCATGGGAATCAAATTTACATGTGCCCCATTACCCTTCAAAAGTTGTGCCAACTCTTCGGCGACTTTGTTTGAATCATTTATGCCGTCAATTAGTGCATATTCAAAAGTGACACGTCGTCCTGTCTTTTTGAAATAACGTTTTGCTGCAAATATCAAATCTTCAACTGAATGTGGTCCTGCAGTTGGAACTAGCTTTTTTCGCAACACGTCATTTGGTGCATGTAATGAGATTGCAAGCTTGACTTGAATGTCTTCGTCTGCAAGTTTGTCAATTCCTGCAATTACGCCAACTGTTGAAATTGTGATACTTCGTTGTCCTAAACCAAATGCGCGAGGATGTGTTAACAGTCTGACAGCTCGGACTGTTTCGTCATAATTTGCAAGTGGTTCTCCCATTCCCATGAAAACAAGATTGGTTACATGTTCTCCTCTTTGACGCAAAAGGTGGGCAAAGTAGAGTACTTGGGCAACAATCTCTTCAGCCTTTAGATTTTTTTCAAAACCCATTTGACCTGTAGCACAGAATACGCAACCCATTGGACACCCCACCTGGGTAGAAACACAAACCGTTGACCGCGGATGGGTTTTGTCATGTGATGGACTGTACTGCATAAGTACAGTCTCAATTAGCGTCTCGTCATCAAACTTGAGTAGTAATTTTGTTGTATGTCCGTCCTCGCTTGTAACTTGATGAACTTCACTTTTAGGACCAATTGTGTATCCCGCCGCAACTAGGGCATCTTGCATCGCAGATGGAATCTGGTGCAAGTCTGAGATCTTTTTTGGTGATTCTTGATATAGTGCATGAAGTAACTGGTCTGCCCTATATCGCGGCTGGCCAAGTTTGATAACAAGATCATCCATCTCCTCAGGTAATACTCGATAAAGGTCAGTCATCTTTGAGCATATATTCAACAGTACTCTATTTTAATCTAAAATAAACAAAATTCATGATACTCAAATTAATTTATTACAAATCATGATTAAATTCATAAAATTGTTACAAGTTGTTTATTTTTGAATAAAGCCTGATTTGGAATTTCTATTGCCTATGAAATTAGACATAACTCGCAATCGCAAAGTATGTCTGGATTATCTTTAGCATGACATTTGCTGTGTTGGCCTGCTTGACATTGAACACATATGGAATTTTTATCTTCTAGATTGGTATATTTTGGAGCACCGTCAAAACCAAATCCGCCATCTTTTGGTCCAACCATGTGTTGTATGATTCTAACTTGTATTTCTACATAGCAGTAATTGTTTGGACTATCACTAATTTTTAAAAAAGTTCTTCACATGCAATAGCAATACTAAATATCTTGGCAAACGCCATTATCTAGTAAATCACATCAGGATTGAATATCTAATGCAAGACCAAAAAATAACATCAGTTAAAAAATCTACCACGGCGGAATTCAAAATCCTAGCAATAAAGCTGATAATTCTGATAGCAACAGCAAGGATAAGCATAGCGTTATTTGAGATCTTTTTTGCACCAGACCTGGGATTAAGACATAATCACATTCTGATTGGAGAAACGATGGTCACAGTTGTTGTATCGTTTGTAGTGATTTATTCCATTAGACGTGTTTTGAAAAGAATTCCAACCAAGATACCAGCTCACCTTGTTGCAAGCATTTCATTTTTTTCAATCATAATAATATCACTAGTTGCATCATTGATACTGCTATACATATGGGGCGTACAGCCTCAAACGATTCTCGTTGGAGGAGGAGTCGCTGCAATAGTTGTAGGTTTAGGAGTTTCAACTATAGTGGGAAACATACTTTCAGGAGCCATCATGCTCACTACGTTTCCTGCAAAGATAGGTGATTCAATTTTCATAGTAAATGACAACGTGCATGGAACAATTGAAGAGATAAGCGCATTGTATACAAAGATCAATACAGAAGATGGAACCGAATACCTTGTTCCAAATTCTGCCATAATCCAGGGAAACATACGCATCTTAAAGGAAGAGCCCATGAGAACACACTTGCCATATGTAGAAGGTGACAAGATCGAGTTATCAAACGGTTCAGAAAAATTTTCAGGTACTGTTACCAAGATAACTTCAAGATTTACAACCATTCTAGATGGTGACAGGGAGATAATCGTTGCAAATAGATCTATTTTGGAAGGCAATTCAATAATAATAAAAAAATCAAAGACTGGGACAACACCATAAGAGATCATACCATCTGGCATTCTAATCGATTTTAGTAACACAAATTAACACTAACAAAAAGACATTTGATGAAAACATGATAGGCACAGAACTTGGAGACTGGCGCAGGACTATCTATTCTAGTCAGCTTGATCCAGCTATGGATGGCAAAGAAGTCATCGTAATGGGCTGGATCTCAAGTGTAAGGGATCATGGAAATCTAGTATTTGTTATGCTAAATGACAAAGAGGGGCAGATGCAGATTACCGCAAAAGCAGGTGTCTGTCCAGACGAGATTAAAGCTAGTCTGGTAAATCTCAAAGAACAATCTGCTATTGCAATAAAAGGAATTGTAAAACCCTCCCCCAAGGCTCCAAGAGGAGTTGAGATAACTCCAAGTGAACTGCGTGTATTTTCACTAGTCGAAAAAATTGCCCCCTTTACATGGCAGACCAAAGTGGTTCCAAACATAGACACAAGACTTGAACTTAGGGCAATAGATCTTAGACGAAATATCTTACAACATGTCTTTAAGATGCGAAGTCTAGTTTTAAAATCAATTCGCGATTATCTGTATGAAAAAGAATTCCTCGAAGTAAATACTCCCAAGATGATTGCAACTGCAACAGAAGGTGGTGCCGCATTGTTTCCGATATTTTACTATAACAAGGAGGCATTTTTAGCACAGAGTCCTCAGCTTTACAAAGAGCAACTAACATTGTCATTTGAAAAGATATTTGAGATTGCCCCAATATTTAGAGCTGAAGCATCCAGAACAAATAGACACCTTTCAGAGGCAATCTCAATAGATCTTGAGGAAGCATTTGTAGATTATAATGATATAATGCTACACACTGAAAATATAATTAAAAGATCAATTGGTGTAGTAAGAAACTATTGCGATTTGATAAAAACAACAGATTATAAAGTTCCGGAAATCCCTGAAAAAATTCCCCAGTATACATATACTGAATTGGTAGAAAAGATGCAAAATGCAGGAGCCACTACAAAATGGGGAGATGACTTGTATCCTTCGCAATTAAAAAAGATCAATCTTGGTGGATTTTACTTTATCAAAGATTGGCCACTTGCTCCAAAACCATTCTATGTTAAAGCCAAAAATGATGATCAAAAGATATCTGAATCATTTGACTTGATGTTCGGAGATCTTGAATTATCTTCAGGCAGTACAAGAATTGAAAAAAGACTAGAACTAGAAGAGAGGATGAAAAACAAGGGCTTCAAATTGGATGCGTTTGATTATCACTTGCGTGTCTTTGATTACGGAGTTCCTCCTCACGCAGGGTGTGGTATAGGCCTTGAGAGACTGATGATGGCCCTTACTGGCACTGAAAATATCCGAGATGCTACCTTTTATCCCCGTGATGTCGATAGACTTACACCGTAAGTGAAACTAGATGGTAGAAAGAAAAGAGATTGAGCATCTGGGGGATTTGGTCAAAGTTGAACTCAAAGAGCCAGAGAAATACATCAAGCAGGTAGAGCAGATAATCAAATATTTTGATAGACTTGATACTGTTGAATTCAATTCTGATGATACTCTCAGAAACGAAGTTGATTCTGAGAATCTCAGGGATGACAAACATGAACCATATGATATAGCGTTAATTGATCACCTAAAAAAAGACCAAGACAACTTCATCCGTGCACCAAAAATGGTTTAAATGAATCTTGGAATTTCAGCCACTGAATTTGTATCCCAGGCAAAAGCCGGAACCATATCTGTAGAAGAGTTTGTTGCAAAAACACTGGATAGAATAAAACTAGTCGAAGAAAAAGTTCATGCTTTTATTACTGTGGACTCACAAAACGCACTTGCCAAGGCCAAAGAGATTGACAAAAAAATAAAATCAAAAGATAAAGTTGGCATCTGTTTTGGAATGCCAGTATCTATCAAAGATAACATCTGTACTGCTGGAATGAAAACAACATGTGCGTCTAAAATGCTAGAGAATTTTGTTGCGCCATATGACGCAACTGTTGTATCGCGGCTAAAATCTGAAGATGCCATAATTGTTGGTAAAGTAAATCTTGACGAATTTGCAATGGGTTCTACAACTGAATTTAGTTATTTTGGTACAAGTAGAAATCCTTGGAATGTTGATTATGTTCCAGGTGGCTCCTCTGGAGGCAGCGGTGTCTCAGTTAGCGCACTAGAATGCCTTGGCTCATTAGGTTCTGATACTGGTGCCAAAGGATTTCGACATGCTAAGAGACTACGGTTTTCTTCACAGCAATGCCAAAAAGATGCGAACTCTTATCCAACTGATTCTGCACGTCATCATACAGCAACTACGTCCGCGGCCCAGGCAGCTCCTCTGTCCTTGCTGTCATGCACAAGATGATGATTGTGAAATTTCGCAGGAGCGTCGGTCACCCGGGATAGTGTATATAACCTGCGCGGCCTCACTCTCCATTTCAACAGGAGGAAGGAGTTTCTATGGAATAGTTGTTATTATTTCAGCCTCTGGTAGGCAAAGGGACAACTGCGTCCTGAGAAAAGTGCAAACCATTCGGTTGCACTCCTGATACATCCCTCCAAAAAAGATAATTCCTTATGCTATCGCCGGGCTTGTCCAACCAACGTATAAGATTGTGGCTCGCTAGTCGCTCACACAATCTATCCTTATTCGTTAGGCTATTTTTGACCAGAAAGTCTGTTTCTTTATCGCCGTTTCTAGAAAGAGTCCGGCCTCCAACCGAAGCTTGATCTTGAATTTTTACCACCGAATGTCCGAATAGAAGCGGTAAGACGATTGGGTTATCATTTAGTAAATTCTGCCACGCAGATTCAGCTGATCTCTTGCTCTCGAATGACCGTTGAGATTCATCCATTACGCTTTCGAGATTCAACAGATTAAAATCGAGCTGCATCTCATCGACTTCATTTTTAAAATGTTTATAGATAACCTTTTTGTTGGACCTTGTCAGTCCTACAATTGCTTCGGTGTCAATTTTCGAAAGTGAATTATCATGGATCTCAGTTTGAGACCATTTCGCTGACTGCATTATTTTTGTAGGGTTTCCTTTTTGGTGGGTATATTTCGGGGGAAGTTGCTGTTAGTAGCGTATTGTGCGCTATCATATATCGTTCTTGTCTGCTCTCTTTTTGGTGGTGTGATATGACTCTGTTCAGAACTAGCCGTAGACT
>CAVRLU010000016.1:0-11058 GCA_963722115.1 uncultured Nitrososphaerota archaeon | reverse complement strand
ATATGGATATACTTTATGTTCAACATCCAACTTTTTACAAAACTCCTCTACAATTTTAAGAGCCTCGTCTCTATACCCTGGAATTCCCTCATCAACTGTAATGGCTTTTAAGCTTAAAGTTATGATCTAGGGAAATTTTTTTCATTACTTGCAACAAAGAAAGAGAATCCTTACCTCCGGATACGGCAACTCCAACTACATCTCCAGATTCTATCATGTTATACTTTGAGATTGTCTTTGTAGTTTTATGTATAATTGACTTTGAAAAGCAATCCGAACAAAGATTCTCACCTGAATATTTTCTAGAGTATACAACTGTATTCTCGCAACGATCACACTTCATGGCGCAATTAACTTTCTCCCAAATTTAACCATATGTTGACTACAAAAGTTATCTATGTTAAATGGTTATGAAGCCTGATTTTACTGCTGATAGTGCTATATTCAAGCCAAATAAAATGAATGTAACAGCATACAGTGATACCATAGCTCCTTTCAATACTTTCTCTGATACTTTCTTTTCAATTATACTGTGGATGAATTTACCTCCGTCCAAGATTGGTAAGGGTAACATGTTGAATATTCCTATGAAAAATGATAGCATCCAAAGCCACAGTAAGAACATGAATACTTCTGGACTCCAGTGAATGTAATATGGAACTACGGGTTGGTATGATGGCAAGGCAGCTCTTAGAATTCCAAGCATTCCTTTTTGTGGATCTTCTTTAGAAGCTGTAACTAAAACCGGAATCTGTAATGTTTTTCCATCTCTTATTACAGAAACAGTAGCAGTATCTCCAGGTTTTAATTTAATTTTGGCAAAATCCTGAGGAAGTGAAATGTGATTTCCATTAATCGCATTTATGATATCATCTTTTAGTAATCCTGCCTTTTCAGCACCTGAACCTTCTGTGACTGAAACTATTGGTACTCCAAGAGGTTCATGATACATCATACTTCTAATGGGGTCTGGCATGATTAGGGCAAATGATGGATTGAATATCAAAAGTCCTGCAATGATAAACGAAAACAGAACATTTGATGTTGCCCCTGCTCCTATTACTCTAAGACGTGAGATTTTTTTTGCCTTTGCAAACTCTTCCTCATCTGGTTCAACAAATCCTGCAAATAACGCAATAAAGATTGCAAATCCTCCCGTCTTGATTCTTATTTTCTCTAATGTGGCAACAATTCCATGAGCACCTTCATGGATTACTAGTACAATTGGTACTGAAAGAAGGAAATATGCAATATTTGCACTTGATTGAATTGTAACACCTGGTATTAGTACTGTCATCTCTGAGAATGATTCTGGCTTTACAAAAAAGTTTGATAAATTAGATGCTAGATACCAAAATGCTGCTCCCATCAATATAAAACCCAAAACTACACTTGTATTAGCAAAAACTCGAGTTGCGCGCTGGGTTTTATTTAGAATTCTTGTGAGTATTAACTGGACATTTTGGTTCTTGTAAGTCAAACTGTATGGTTTTATTTCAAAGCCATGTTTGTCAAGTTTCAAGCCTTTTGCAATTACAAATACGATAACCCATGCAATCAAAACATAGATGATAGAATTATGCGTCAAAAATTCAAAAGCCAAATTAATTGATACTCTTTTTAGTCAGGGCAAATTTATCAGTTGCTATGGGAATTGTGATAGTTTCAACATATCCTGACAAAAAATCAATTTCTAGAGTAGCACGTATTGTAGTAGAAAAAAAATTAGCAGCTTGTGTAAACTATACTGAAATTAACTCAGTTTATACTTGGAAAAATAAGATTCAAGATACTACGGAATTTCTAGCACTTTTTAAAACTACTAATGACTCAAAACAAAAACTCAAAGAGACAATAGCAAGATCTCACCCATACAAAGTCCCAGAAATAGTAGAGCTCAAAATGGATAATGTTAGTCTGCCATATATGAAATGGCTTGAAGAGTCAACTTTGCGGGGAAAACCTAAGAAGAGAAATAACCCCTCCAAGAGATGAGACTCTAAGTCCAGCATCTGTGGTAGAGTCTACTGCATAAACTTCAACACCTTTTGATTCTACTTGGTTGAGAAATTCAATTATTTTATCTTCATCCTGTTTTTCAAATATTCTATCTGAAAATACTAGTGATTCTACAGCACCTAGGTCATTTGCCTTTGAGGTCTCATCAAATCCCATGGTAAACTTGGTACTTTTCTTATTGGCTCGTAACATTATCTCATCTAGTATGGCCGAAACCTTTGCAATCTTACTGGTGTCTAGAGTTTGTTTCATAATGTCGGATTTAATAAAAGTGTAAATTCCATCTTCACCAGATGAATCTATTGCATCGACTACTTGCATCTTATGTCCTTTAATGGATGGAACTTCTGCTAGAAAATTTGCTAATCTTTTCTTAGTCTCTCCTGGTCCAAATATTACTATGCTATCTCCATCTCTGATCAAAGTTGAAATTGCACTCTGAACATCTTTGAAAAAATCTTGTATGTTAAATTTAGATTTGTATCTCTTTCCACTTGCACCTGAATACATGTTTGGCAAAAGTTTGAGATGTGTACCACTTAATCTTCCTAAACCGCAATCCGTAGTATCTATTGCAACAAGAAGAAAAGCACCATGTTCCTTTTTTTCAAAGATTAATTTTTTCTCAATTTCACTCCAACTTTTTTTGATTAGAGTAATTGCATCACCAATTTTTAATGTCAAGGAATGATGTGATCCTTTACTCACTGATGGATTATCTGATTCCATGATAGTACCCTGGACTCTTAATCTGTCTACTACCTCATCTATAGAAATTTTCTCAACATCAAGTGCTATACGGATTTTAATCCTCTCTCCTTTGTCAGGTCTTGAAAAATCCTTTTCTTGTTTGACAGCTCTTGAGGTATCTCCTACTATTCTATCTCCCTTACCTATGATACGTCTTAATGTAAAGAGATCATCTGATTCCTCTGGTATTAGAGCAACAGCATTATCATCTATTTTTTTAATAATCAATCTAATACCTCTGTGGAACTATAATAAAAAAGAAAAGTAATCTAGTTTGTTAACTCGTCAGTCTTAACTTCTTTCTTTTCTTCTGCCTTCTTTTTTAGGTAATTCTGGACCCACTCTTGTGTTATGACTCCAGATTCGGTCAAGTTAACAAGCGTATTGGTTGAGGCATCACCCATTACTTTGCCAGTGTTTCTCCTTATCTGTCTCCATTTTAGATTCGTATTGCCGCTTTTTGATGAATAAATTATGCCTAGTACTTCTTTTGCATTTACAAAAGTCATGTCACGAATCTTTTTTAGAGTAACCTTGTCTGCAGCCTCTACGTAAATTAACCCTGGAGAGGTTTCACGCTCTGGGAACACTTCATAATCCTCCATGTAACTTTCAGGAATAAACGAGTTACAAGTACTTAGGATTACAAACTTCCTAAAACTTTCAAGGGAACACGTTGCATCGATTGTTACCATTTGTGTAAGCAATGCCCCGCCTTTTATCAAGCTTCTTGAAAGACTCAAGTAGGAACAAACAAAATCGTTGATTGCAGGCGTTGATGACCATATCCATTTGATTTGATGAGAAGGATCTTGAGTTCTGAGCCTGCACTGGATTTTTATCAGTATTTGATTCTATTAATGACATGAAATCGCATACCGAATATCTTACATATAATATTCCATCAAGGAGAGGATTTGTCAACATTACACCTGAGGTAAGAAAAATAATTCAAAAAAGTGGTATCAAAGAAGGTCTGTGCTTAGTTAATGCCATGCACATTACTGCAAGTGTATTCATTAATGATAACGAGAGTGGATTACACCGAGACTATGAAGAATGGCTAGAAGAGATTGCACCGCATGAGCCAATATCAAAATATGAACATAATAAAACGGGAGAAGATAATGCTGATGCTCATCTAAAAAGACAAGTCATGGGAAGAGAAGTAGTGGTAGCTATTACTAAAGGCCAACTTGATTTTGGTCCATGGGAGCAAATATTTTATGGAGAATTTGACGGTAAAGAGACCAAAACGAGTTCTTGTAAAAGTAATCGGTGAATAGTTAAGATAAAGAGCCGCGCTTCTGAGCCCCTTCTTCTAATGGCTTTAGCTTGAAACTTTCTTCATGATTTTGAGCGCCATGATTACACTTTACACAACCTACTTTGAATCCATTACTGTCCTTGACAAAAGTTTCACAGCCACAAAAACAAGTCATTTACTTTAACATTCTGTATCTCTGATATAACTTATTTCAATTTTAGTTTTTACAACAATTTCCACGTGGAATGTCATGATCATGTGGACATTTTCTTGGATGCTTGAGCATTGTACATAGTGCATCTGTAAATTGCTCATTCATGTGATGTTCAATACCGCAAACCATTTCCTCATCGATATCTACTTTGAGCGCACTATCCATCAAAACTTCAAGCAATCTACTATTTCGCATCATGTTAGATCCAATATCTTCACCATTTTTAGTAAGTGAAACTCCACTTTTGTTATAATTCACAAGTTTTGACTCATTTAGTTTTTTTAACATCTGGACAACACTTGGTTGTCTTACGTTTAGCATCTTGGCAATTGTACTTATTTTTACAGGATCGCCACCTTCCTTGATATGCCATATTGCTTTAAGATACATTTCAACATGTTCTGCTTCGGCAGTTCCAACAAACAGGACTTCTTGATCTTTCATGAGATTGTATTTCACCTACTTGACTTTACGTCTTTTGATTCTTTAAGTAAATATTCAAAATATCCTCGAGCAAAACCTGCTAAACCTGAATGATCTGCCCATATTGCAACTGCCTCTTTTGTACCCGTAGTACCTAGTTCTTCACCCAAAAGCAATACAACGTATCTTTTATCAGATATGATTCCACCGCCAAAGAGACCTTTCTTTACTTTTACTTTTGCTAGTCTTGCTAATGACTTGAGCGTATCATCATCAACATCTTCTGAGACTAGGATGGTGATATCTACACCCCTGTCATGTAACAGTCTAAGTTTTGGCAAAGCCTCCTTTGCTAATTCCTCTGCAACTTTTGGAATAGCAATCATGACTTCATTTCTGCAAGAATCTACCATTTCGAGAATCTTTGTAGCTATGTTAATCACACCAGAAATTATCCAAATGTCTGGTCTTTCACTAATTCCACTCTGTTCATAAAGCGGAATTAGTTCTTTGAGTACAATGTTTTCATTATTTCTAAATTCAGTTTCAAATTGTTGCTTTGATGTCTGTATTGCAGTAGCAGGTGACTTTGCAAAGTATTGAGTAGGCCTTGAATCATCAGATCCTATCCATCCTTTTTCCTCAAGGGTACCAAGAACTTCATAAATTTTTGAATATGGTACACCTGATTTCTGACTTAGATCTGAAGCAGTGATAGGACCTGTTTTTAAAAGTGAAGAATATGTCTTTATTTCATAACTTGTGAGACCGATCTTTTCTAATGATTTTCTTGCCTTGTCAGAAAGACTCATTCAATATGATCAAAGGCTCTTTTGGTATATATGTCTAGAATCAAAGTTTTCCATGAAGAGGATCTACCTATTCATCTGGTGTCTTGTAGGAAATTGATTAAATACTATCCACTAAGATATGCGTATAAGGTATGGAACTAATTCAGATATCTAATCAAAAGACTCCTACTCTAGGAAAGAAATCTACTATAAGATTTACTCAGAGTATCTGTCCTGAATGTAATATGATACTTGATGCAGAGGTCTTTGAGAGGGATGGCAAGGTCTTCATGACAAAGACTTGTCCAACACACGGAGAATGTGAAGAACTCTATTTTGGCTCTTATGATATGTATAAAAAATTCAGTACATATTGGATGGATGGAAAGGGTGCACATGCTCCAAATGTAATGATAGACAAATGTTCATGTCCTAACAACTGTGGTCTATGTTCTAATCACTTGTCGCATAGCGGACTTGCAAACATGATAGTTACAAATAGATGTGATCTAACATGCTGGTACTGCTTCTTCTATGTAAAGAAAGGACTTGAGGGTGCATACATGTATGAACCATCACAAGACCAAGTCAGAGCAATGATGAAAACACTACGAGCAGAAAGACCAATTCCTGGAAACTCTATGCAGATTACTGGTGGTGAGCCAATGTTGCGAGAAGATATTGTTGATGTTATCAAAATAATGAAAGAAGAAGGTGTTGATCATATTCAAATGAACACAAACGGAATCAGATTTGCACTAGACCCAGAAGCAATGAGAGAGGTCAGACTTGCAGGTGTCAATAATCTATATCTAAGCTTTGACGGCGTAACACCCAGAACAAATCCAAAGAATCACTGGGAAATTCCATATGCATTAGAAAGTGCTAGAAAGACAGGAACTACTGTAGTATTTGTTCCAACAGTAATCAAATCAATCAATGATCATGAATTAGGTCCAATAATCCGATATGCTCAAAAGAACATGGATGTTGTTCATGCAGTAAACTTCCAACCAGTATCACTAACGGGAAGAATGGGCAAGAAAGAGCGTGAAAAATACAGAATCACAATACCTGATTGTATACAAAGAATTGAAGAGCAAACAAAAGGTGAGGTAACAGTCGATGACTGGTTCCCAGTTCCAAGTTGCATGCCACTAACAAATGTAATTGAAGCATTCTCTAGCAAACCAAAGTATGAACTCTCAATTCACTTTGCATGTGGTGCAGGAACATATATCTTCGAAGATGCAGAGACAAAGAAATTTGTTCCACTAACAAGATTTGCAGACATTCAAGGAATGTTAGAACTCTTTGAAGACAAGGCAGAGGAAATCAAGTCTGGAAAGAACAAGTACTTTACCATGTTAGAAGTAGTAAGAAAACTTTCAAGCTTTATTGATAAAAAGAAGCAGCCAGCAGGTCTTGATCTTGCAAAGATGTTTGGTAGTATATTGATGAAGAGATCATTTAATTCTGTAGGTTCATGGCATGTGAAAGGTTTGTTCTTAGGCATGATGCACTTCCAAGACAAATACAATGAAGATCTTGAAAGACTCCAGAGATGTGATATTCACTATCTTACACCAGACTTGAGAGTTGTTCCATTCTGTGCCTTTAACGTAATTCCAGAATGGTACCGAGACAGGATCCAAAAGAAATACTCTATCTCAGTAGAAGAATGGGAACAAAGAGTTGGTGTAAAACTTGAAGATGGTCTCTATAGAGGAATCATGAGAAGAGGCTCAGGTGACGAACTTGCAGCTGGATGTGCAAAGAGTCAGATGATGCACGAAGCATCACAATCTTTAATGTAACTTTTCTCAAAAATTTCTATATTTTCATTTCCAATCCCTTATTAGTTGTATGAATAATTTTCATAAATATTGAAAATATTGTTTATTTCTCCAAGATACGCTGGGGGAATTGGAGGACATGCAAATTTACTTGCTCAAAAATTGCGTAAGCAGGGATATGATGTAACCCTGATGCATATACCACACATTCCTATTAAAAATTTGAAAAATCCTAGCTTTGCCATAATTGGAATGATGATGGCATTGCTATCAAATAAGAAATATGATGTTGTTCATGCCTTTAATGTACCATCTGCATTTGTAATGAAATTCGTCAAGGCAAAGAAAAAAGTATTATCAGTTCATGGTGTTTATGCTGAACAAGTAGAATCCATTCACTCATCTGGGATAAGTAACATAGTCACATCAACAGAGTCAAGAGTGTTAAAGTGGGCAGACAAGTTAACCACTGATTCAGCTTTTTGTCAAAAAGACATACAAAGATAAATTGAATCTTGATGTTGAGTTACTTTCAGCACCAATTGACGAGACACGTTTTACAGAGATCCCTGAAGTTTCTAAAGTAAAAAATCAAGTTGCTTACGTGGGAAGGGATAGCTACGAAAAAGGAATTGATATCTTGAAAAGTATTGAATCCAAAATTAACGGCAAAGTTGTTTATTGTACAAATGTTTCATGGAAGGAAGCTATGACTACTCTCAAATCATCTATGGTAGTTGTAGTACCATCTAGAATGGAGAGTATTCCTTGGACCATAAAGGAAGCATTTTACTTGAAAGTACCGGTTGTTGCTACAAAAGTAGGTGGTGTTCCTGAAATAGTAGAGGATAAAGTTACTGGCATACTTGTTCCACCAAATGATCCCTCTGCACTCCTAAATGCCATAAATCTACTTCTTGCAGATAATGAACTTGCCAAGAAATTGACAGATAATGCATTCAATAGTTTTATAAAAAATATGACTTATGATATAGTACTTCCAAAATATATTCAATTTTATAAAAATCTAATTCGATAATCAGTAACGAAAAATTAGTTTAAGAAAGAATCTGCGTCAACCAATGGTCTAATTCCCTCTGTGGTGTCCAGCCTAGAAGTTTTTTTGCTAGATTAATGTCTGCAAGACTCTGTTTGACATCGCCTTGTAGAGATTTTTCATGGATAGGTTTGACTTGAAGATGTGCAGCTTTTATCATCATATTGGCTAGATCTAGTATTGTAGTAGGTTTTCCAGTTCCGATATTGATAAAAGAAAAATCAGTCTTGTTTTCCATGGCAAGTAGATTTGCATTAGCAATATCTTCTACATGAATAAAATCACGTACTTGAAGACCATCCCCATAAATTATTGGAGGATTTCCATTTCTAATCTGTTCAAGAAATTTTGTTATTACTCCTGCATAAGAAATAGATTGACCTTTTCCATAGATGTTGAAATAACGAAGGCCAATTATTTTGACTCCCTGCTTACTGTATTTCTCAGCCAAAATTTCATCTTGTAATTTTGTCTCTCCATATGGATTAAGTGGTTTTCTTATGGCATCTTCCTTGATTGGTATGGAAACTGGATTTCCATATACACTAGAACTACTAGCATAAACTATTTTAAAACCAAATTCTTTGGCAAGTTTGAAAATATTTTCTGTACCTATTACATTCACTTTGTGATATTCTTCTGGTTTGAGATAGGATTCTTGAACTACTGTAAGAGCAGCTTCGTGAAATACACCATCTACATTTTTAACAATATTTTTTAGATTTTCATAATCTAAAATATCCATTTTATGAAAGGTGATTTTATCCACAAGATCTGATAAATTTTCTATATTGCCGCTATGGAGATTATCTATTACACTTACAGAGTGCCCCTTTTTTACTAGATGCCTAACTAGATGATTTCCTACAAAACCTGCTCCACCAGTTACTATGAGATTCATAAACGATACCAGTTCTTAGGGTTCTTTAAATTTTGATAGTTTTAGACACAAATTTATATAAACTTGGAAGCGTCAATCATTCAAGTTAATGGAAAAAAGAGTTGAAAAATACATTTGAGTCAAGAAATTTTCAAAAGTCTAATAGCAGCTAATTTGGATGATGTAAAAAATTATCTAAAATCAAATCAAATTAGAGTATGTGTTATAGGTATAGGTAGAATTGGATTGCCTACAGCTTTATCCTTTGCAGACGCAGGTCTTCCTACCATAGGAGTTGATATCAATACTAACTTGGTTCAAATGATAAATTCAAAAGAATATCCACTCAAAGATGAACCAGGATTTGATAAAATATTTGAAAGTGTAATGGCGAAAAATATATTTCATGCCACTACAAATATTTTAGAAGTCTGTACCAGTTTCTAACTTTGTAATACTCTCACTTCCTACTCCAATGGACAAAAATAATGTTCCAGATTATTCAGCCCTAATATCAGTAAGCAAAGATCTTAACAAGATATTAAAATCGGGATCTCTTATTGTGGTAGAAAGTACCATTGAACCTGGTTTTGTTGAAAATGAATTGATTTCAATAATAGAGGGTAAGGACAATAGAATCAAAGCAAAAAGAGATTTTGGTATTGCAACATGCCCAGAAACTGCAAATCCTGGAGAAATACTCAGTGATTTTAAAAAATTACCGCGACTTGTAGGCGCAATAGATGAGAGAACAACTAGCATTGTTTCAGAAATGTATCGCCATGTATTTGGTGTTGAAATAATTAAAATGCCTGATTGCAAGACGAGCTAATGCTGCAAAACTTACTGCTAATGTATTTCGAGACATAAACATAGCCTTTGTAAACGAGCTAGCAATTCTATTCGAAAATCTCGGTATTGATATATTGAAAGTTCTAGAAGCATGTGGGAAAAAATACAACTTTGAAACGCACTATCCTGGTGCGGGAGTTGGTGGACCATGTCTCCCTGTAAATTCTTATCAGATTCTTAACTCAGCTAGAGGAATGGAGAATAATGGGATGCTACGAATAATCCGTGCTGCAAGAGAAACCAATGAATCGATGCCATATCATGTTGTAGAATTATTATCTGATGCTCTCAATGAAATAGGTAAATCTGTAAAAGGAAGTACAATTGCAGTGCTTGGCATATCATACAAACCTAATGTCAAAGATATTCAGTTGACTCCAGCCGAGGCAATTGTAAAAAGGTTGGATCAGCTTCAGGCCATGGTGAAAATCTATGATCCATATTTCAAATCTACTCAAGTGTTTTCCCACAAAACTGAAAATGATCTCATGGATGCTATTTCGAACGTTGATGCAGCTGATAATTGTAACTGCACATAATGAATTCCGGGGAATTGATCCTTCCTTATTCGTCTCAAAGATGAAAACACCGGTGATTATTGATTCAAGAGGTATAGTAGATGTCCATGCCGCAAAAAAAGCAGGTTTGATCTTTAGAGGAATTGGACGTGGAGGAGTATAAACAAATAGAATCTTCTCTGAAAAGCATTCTCACACTACGTTATGATCATACAATGGAACCGTTATTACCTAAATTATCATGGACTGATTTTGTAGAGAAAAATTCTGTTAACGAAGTTAATGCAATTGAGACATATCTTACAAAAAATATAGAAAACGAACTTTCAAAAACAAAAAAAATTGTTGTAGCACTTAGTGCAGGAGTTGACTCGTCACTCATGCTTGCTCTTGTAAGGAAAATATTGCCTGAGATTGACATAACTGCAATTTCAATAATTTTTGCTGAAAGTTTTGATGAATCAAAAGATGCTCAAAAATTGGCTGAAAAA
>CAVRLU010000015.1:0-8835 GCA_963722115.1 uncultured Nitrososphaerota archaeon | reverse complement strand
TTATCACCACGTATTGCTTAGTGGAACTCTACCTTGTGCTGCTGCAACTTTTATCGCATCAAGTCTGAATTAGGTTCATCATAGGTAGTGTTGGCTCTGTACAATAGACAGGGCCCTTGTAGCCGTACTTGAACAAAACTGGTAGAAATCCTGTGTGGTCTAGGTGAGCATGGCTAATTACTACGGCATCAAGTTCGTCCAGTGTTATGTTTGGCCAGTCAAGCCTAGGATATGCGTCTATTGGATTTCTTGCACCGGGGTTTATTCCACAGTCAATTAGGATCTTGCTTTCATGAGTGGTAAGCAACATGCATGATCTTCCTACTTGACTAAAGCCTCCCAATGTCATCAGTGAGACTTCGGCATCCTCAGATAGTTTTGGTCGGAATATTTGCTCGCCGACCTGTCTGAGGTGTTTGCTTCTCTCAGTTGAAGAAATTTTTAGATTATAATTGATAGTTTGAATTGTGGAAGACTGACTTGCAGTTGCCTTTCTAATTCGTACTCTCCAGCCAGTCTTTGAGACAATCTCTGGCATGTTAAAGGCTTCAGGATTGTTAAGAAGCCATGGACGCTTTACGTCAACTGTCATTTCACCTGTTGCAGTATCAAAGAAAGTTCCCCCAAGTTCTGCTTCTTTTGGAAGCATTTGAGTTAGAATCTGTCTTGATTCTTCCTCATTTTTTCGGATTGATTCTTCTGTTCTAACTACAATTCTTTTTTTGATGACATTTACCATGTTAGAGATTACTTCATTATGTTCCATCAAATATTTTGGATTCTTTGTATAGATTGCAATTCTTGGTCCTTCATAATCTATCTTGGTTACATCAGCTTCTTTTGGTATACTTTGCAGTATTGTTGCCATTATGTTTTGGGCTGGAGATAGTTCACGTTGTGTTTGTTTTCTTTGCATTAAATCACTAAAGCGTAATTATGGCCTTTTTCTGGTCTTTTGTTAAGAGTCGGTATCCTTGTTTGTCGATTATTGCGACATTAATTCCATCACCAGTTCCAATGTTTCTTGTGATTGCAGCTTTTACCGCTCTTAGGGCAATTATTTTTCCCTCCTCTACTGTTAGGCCATCACGGTACTCATTTTCCAAGAGACCGTATGCTACTGGAGAACCACTTCCAGTTGTTACGAATGTTTTTTTATCAAGTGATCCGAACATATCGATGTTGTAAAGTGCTGGACCCTGTTTGTCGTATCCTCCAACTAGGATATCAGCAACAAATGGATAGTATCTATTTTGGAAGAAGATCAGTGATGCAAGTCTTGCAATTGATTTGATTGGTAGAACTTCTTGTTTTTCTATTCTGTGAATATTTGAATGATATCGCAACATGTCCGTAACATTTTGTGCATCTGCAACACCACCTGCAATTGTCATTCCTGCATGATTATCGATCTTTTGGATCTTCATAGTATTGTTATTTGCTATAAAATATCCTGCGCTTGCTCTCATATCTGCGCATAAAACTACTCCGTCAGTACAGTGTATTCCAACTGTAGTTGTTCCGTGGTATGTGTGTTGTTCAATATAGTCTGACAAATAACTTACTCCTAACTTGAGATACTGTCAGTTTGGAATTCACCCGCTTAAATAACTTTGGATCATCTAGGATATTGATAAATAACCAAGTTTCAAGTGAAAACCATGGCTTCTCATATAATGGAGCTACCAAGAAAGATACTCATAGGTGAGAACAACATTTCAGATGTAGGAAATTTTCTCGTAGGTCTATCAGATCCAAAGAAGGTTTCTCTAGTCTCAGGCGACCGAGTAAGAAAAATAACAGATAAGAAGATTTCAACTTCACTTTCAGATTCAAAGATCAAGTACGTGTGGCATCGTAGTACAAGTAATGATGTCGAATCTGCAAAAAAAACACTTTTTGATATAAAGAAAGACAAAAGCGATTTGATCATAGGAATTGGCGGAGGCAGGTCTGTTGATATTGCAAAAATGATTGCCTTTACACTTAAGAAACCATTTGTGAGCATTCCAACCTCTGCTTCACATGACGGTATTGCAAGTCCCTTTGTTTCCTTGCGTGGAGACAAGCCATATTCTATTATTGCAACAGCACCACTTGGAGTCTTTGTAGATATTGCAATTCTAAAGAAAGCTCCAAGAAGACTTTTAGCTAGCGGCTGTGGTGATCTTATGGCTAAAGTTACCGCAGTACGAGATTGGGAACTTGCAAGGGATGAAGTTGGAGAATATTTTGGAACTTATGCAGCAAATTTGGCATCCATGAGTGCAAAGATAGTTATTGATAATTCAAAAGATTTCAAGAAAAATCCAGATGTTAGAATGATTGTTGAAGCTTTGATAAGTTCAGGTGTGGCTGCATGTATTGCAGGAAGTAGTAGGCCATGCTCTGGTGCAGAACACTTGTTTTCTCATGCAGTTGATCATTTAAAACCAGGAATTGGTTTGCATGGAGAAAAATGTGGCATTGGTGCAATATTGATTGCAAAGATTCAAGGTCAAGATTGGAAAAAAATAATTCAGATGCTAAAAAATGTCGGAGCACCAACTAAGGCAAAAGAGATTGGACTTGAACCAGAGATTCTTTCAAAAGCATTGACAATTGCTCAATCACTAAGACCTGAAAGATATACAGTTCTAAGTAAGGTAAAGATGACTGAAGAAAAAGCTATAGAGATTGCAAAAAGTACTGGTGTACTATAGTTCTAAGCTGCTTTTGGCTGGGCTGGCTTTGCTTCAGCTGATTTTTGTTCTGCCGGTTTTTCTTGTTTTGGTTTGTTGTATGTATCTACAAAGTTAACTTTCTCTAGTTTTGTTACAAATTTGAAAATCTCATTTGCGATTGCGCGTTTGACAATCTGGAGACCTTCCATCATCATTGCTTCTTCAGGGATATTTACATCAAGTTCTGTTCCTTTAATCTCAAACTTGATCTTTGACTCTTCAATTGGGAATCTTCTTTTGAGTAATCCCAAGATCTTGTCTTGATCTGTATCTAGCGACTTGATAACATTAAGATCATAAACAATTGTTTTTCCTGCAAATCTGTGATTAAAATCGACTTGGACTCTTCCTGAACCGATAAATCTTACAATTCCTGTCCTATCATCAAGTTCTATGGTGTCTCCAACTGTAACTTTTTCTGCATCTTCACCAAGTTTTCTAATTGGAATCATACGAATTTTAGCTGGATCTCTTGTTCCAAATCCTTTCTCTGGTGGAACTTCAATTGATAGTTTGTCTCCTACTTTGGTATTAGCAAGTGCATCATCAAGACCTTTCAGAACCCATGATTCTCCTACTGAAATGAGTCTTGGTTGATACTTGACATTTGCATCATAAGTTGAATTTGATTTAGCATCAGCTTCTCGTGTTGTCTCAAAGATCTCGTTTGAATCTTTAACCTTAGCAGTATAATCTACCAAAACTAAGGTGCCTTTTTGGAAAGCCAACGTGATCGATCCTTTAAGTTCCTTATATTAAGTTAACACGAAATTATAATGACTTTAGTTTATCTTCAGCAACCTTTAGTGCTTCTGGATTTGTCTTGTGTCCCATCATATCAAGTGTAGATGCTATTGCAGAGATTGTTCTCATGACATGGTATTTGTGGACTTCTCCCATGCATCCAACTCTGAATACTTCACCTTTCAATTCGCCAAATCCACCAGCAACAAGAACTCTGAATTTTTCAGAGAGTGTTCCTCTGAATGTCTTGTCATCAAGACCTTGGAGATAATTTAGTGCAATTACAACTGTAGAACGTGCATCTTCTTTGGCAAACGGGGACAATCCCATTGTACTTAGTCCGCTGTAAAGAGCATCAGAGCAAACTCTGTGTCTTCTAATTCTGTTTTCAATTCCTTCTTCTAAGATAATGTCAAGTGCCTCTCTGTATGCATACAGTAATGGAATAGCTGGAGTGAACGGTGTTTCTTTTGAATCATCATAATACTTGAAGTATCTTGCCATGTTAAAGTAGAACGTAGGCGGTGGATTTGCAATCATGTGTTTCTTTGCTTTTTGGCTAACGGCAATTGGTGAAATTCCAGGAGGAGCAGCAAGTGCTTTTTGTGCACCTGTTACACAAACATCTACTCCCCATTTGTCCATATGGAATTCTTCTCCACCAAGTATTGAGACTCCATCTACTACATAGAAAGAATCGTTTCTTGCGGTAAGATCTTTTACCTTATCAAGATATTTTACCATTGTACCAGTAGAAGTTTCATTCCAAACAACATAGAATGCTTTTACATCTTTATTGTTGTCAAATGCCTCTTTTACTTGGTCAAAACTCGCATTTTGTCCAAATGGTGTTGTAAGTCGTATAACATTTGCACCAGCCCATTCCAACATTGTTGAAAGTCTGCTACTAAATTCACCGTTAACTGGAATTATTACCTTATCACCTTTCTTTATCATGTTTACAACAGATGCTTCTACTGCTCCAGTGCCAGATGCACTAAGAGCCACTACGTCACTTGTTGTATCAAAGATTTTCTGACTTTTTTCAATGGTATCTACGTATAATTTTACAAAATCTTTACTTCTGTGATTTATCATGTGAGTAAACATTGCACGTGTTACTCTTTCAGGAACATTTGTTGGTCCTGGTAGCATTACTAAATATTCCAAATAAATTCTCCAACTTTTGAGAAAGTTAACCGCTATTTATAATTAAAGAATCTTGGAAAGTCTGCTTTTTGCATCTATTTTTAAGAGTACTTTTTTAGTTCCTTCAGGAACAAGATTTGACCAGTCTTTGTCATTGACGATCATTTCCCGAATGTTTGTTCCTGAAATCACATCTCTCTTCAATAGAGGAACCTCTATGATATTTTTTCCTCTTTTTTTGTATAATGTAATAGTAAAGTCGTCATTTGAAAAGACTACATCATATTCTGGTACAATGGAATCAACGTGATAAGTCCATTTTTCGTGATCGCCAGTATCGGGTATAAAAAAAATCTTGACACGCTCTAGTATTTTAGAGTCAAGAGAAGAAAAAATCATCTCCTTTCGCTCATCAGCTGTAAATGGATTTCTTTTTTCATAGCTCTTGTTTGAGCTCCCAATTCCAATCCATAGATTTTCAACCTTTAATAATCCAAAATTTACAGCTTCTAGGTGTCCTTTATGAAATGGTTGGAATCTACCAATTAGAAGTCCATTCATTGTCGAGATCTTGTTTCACTTGTTTAAAAAACCATCATTAATTAGATTCTAAAATTAAACGATCTAGTCATGGAGCCAATAAAAATAGATGGTGGACGGGGAGAGGGTGGAGGACAGATAATCCGAAGTGCAGTTACCTTGTCTGCTATTACAGGCAAACCAGTTGATATAGAGAACATTCGAAAGAATCGAAAAATTCCAGGTCTTAGGCCGCAGCATTTGTTAGGAGTAAAAATATTGTCAAAGATTTGTCAAGCTAGAGTAGAAGGTCTTTATGTAAATTCTACTTCTCTAAAATTTTTTCCTTCCCAAGGTGTGAATTTGGATCTTCACGAAGATATTGGAACTGCAGGAAGCATTCCATTAATTTTACAAGTATTGATTCCTGCTGTTTCACTTATGAAAAATAGTTTGAAATTATCAATCATTGGTGGTACAGATGTTCCTTGGAGTCCCACGTCTGATTATACAAGATATGTTTTGACCGAAGCGTTATCCAGAATTGGAATCAATTTTACTTCTGAGATCAAAAGAAGGGGATATTATCCAAAAGGAGGAGGACTTGTTGAGACTCAGATACAACCTTGTAACAGTCTAAATCCCATATCACTTCTTGAAAGGAAAACAATTTCTGCAAAACTCTTGTGCTCTTATTCGCACATTCCAAAAGAAATAGTAGAAAAAGAGATACAAAATGCAAAAACTATTCTTGGTAAAAATGGATTTGATTGTGAGATTTCAATAAAAGAAGAAAATGCGTTAGATAAAGGATGTTCAATTCTAATATTTTCACATGATAAAAGCTCAGTTATTGGCTCTGATGGTATATATCAAAAGAGTTTAAACGGTCTTGGAGAATCAGTAGCAAAAAAATTCATCGAATCAAATCTTGGTGTTGATCTTTATCTTTCAGATATGTTAGTAGTCCCACTTTCACTCATAAAAGAGACTTCAGTATATAGAGTAAAACAAATTACAAAACATTTAGAGACAAATCTTTTTGTTGCATCAAAAATAACTGGTTGCAAGTACGGAATAGGTAAACTGGATGATGGTTTTGAAGTAAGAATATCCGGAGTCTCAGACACCTGAATGAAGCAATGCAGCCATTAGCAGTATAGACTAAGGAGAGTATTACTGTCAGTCTACCCAACATAATAATTTTTGAGCGTAGTTTTTGTAAAAATTCTCCAGAAAGTCTGTTTTGATTCTATTTTTCTTTCTACCTCAGATCTGATTAGTCTTACATGTATAGCAAATGTAATTATCAAAATAATTACAAGTATTATTTTGATGAAAAGAACTATTCCATAGTTTGTAGAAAGTATCAATGATGGTTTTACAATAAAACCAGTAGAGTTGTAAATTCCAGTTACAATCAATACAATAAGAGATGGAACTCCAATTTTGTTGAATTTCCGTCCTACGCGTATCATTATTGATAGTCTTCCCTCTATAGAATCTGAGATTGTCTTAAGAAGAGGAGCAAGAACTATTCCAATGAATATTGAACCACCAACCCAAATTGATGCTGCAATAAGATGCGCCCACATTATGAGCGCGTTAACAAGTGACATGACTCTATTTGCAAAGTCAACGAATAATATCTATTATCATCTGAACTTCTGAGAAGGTTTTTTAATTGAACAAGCCTCGTAGCTTCTAGATTTGCTAAGTAAGGGAAGAATAGTCATTTTGGCGTGTTTTGCGGGTCTTGGTGCAATGATGTTATTTTTCTATCTTTATGCAAATTCTTTTCAAGGTGATCTCGAAAAGGTAACGATTCAGGTTGATAGTGTAAATGTTCTTGATGAAAACAAACTGAATAAACGTGCACATCTTGATGTAAGATTTAATCTTCAAAATCCTACTTCCATTACATTGACTGTTTCAACAATTAATTATGAATTATTTGCAAATGGAAATAGTCTTGGAGAAGGACATTTGTCAACAGAGGATATTCCAGAAGCTGGTAGACCTATTCTTTTTGCAAATAATAACGCCACTTTACCTAATACATTTGATCTCGTATATAGTGATAATATTGCCAAAGAATATTCTGCCATAACGAGTAATCAACCAGTAAAATATGAAATAAAAGGCCAAGTAACTATACAATCGTTTTTGACAGAAGTTACCAAAGATTTTGATGTAACCCTTGGCTAGCCTAAACCCCAACTTATTTTGGTCTTGGGTGTAATTTTTACGAAAGGTGCTTCATTTTCTTTCCAAGGATCTTCTCTAACCCATGCAAACTTTTTGTAAAATATCTCATAGAGTTTTTTGAATTGCTGGCCTTTCTCGATAAAAGTGGTATGAGCCCTGAACAACAACAGCTTTGTGTTTTCCAGGTAAGTAAATATCTACAGAAATTGCAATTTTATCATTCTTTTTGAGATTTGCATACTTTTTGGTATCATAATCTGTTGCAAAGTAAAAGAAACCATCTTCAAAATAATATGTTACTGGAGCAATATGCGGTACATCTTTTGTGCATGTAGCTATTCTACACACTTCATTTTCCTTAAGAAATTTTGATTCTTTTATGGTAAATTTTAGCACGTATTGTAACTATTTACATTAAATAAAAAGAAATGGGCCGAGAGAGATTTGAACTCTCGACCACCCCCGTGTCAGGGGGGTATCCTACCAGGCTAGACCATCGGCCCAATAGAATTCGACCTTACTCTAGACGTTATTAACGTTTAAGAAAACAAGAATAATATGCGATGTATCAAGTGACTATTGTATGATTGGTGATTTTTCACCAGAGGAAAAAGATGGCTTTTACAAAGCAGTCTTTTCTAGACGTGATGTTAGGTCTCACTTTACTTCAGAATCAATTGATGAAGAAGTGCTTACACGAATACTAAATGCTGCACATCATGCTCCATCTGTGGGATTTTCTCAGCCTTGGAATTTTATCCTCATTAAGAATGAGGAAACAAGAAAACAAGTACGAGATTCATTTGATAAGGAACGAATTCGTGCTTCTACTCTTATCGAGGATCCAAAAAGGTCAAAGTATCTGTCACTTAGACTCCAAGGAATTTTAGATTGTGCGGTAAATGTATGCATAACGTATGATCCCACAAAGTTTGGTCCCTTTGTTATAGGAAGATCAAGTATTCCGGAAACAGGTATCTATAGTGTTTGTTGTGCCATACAAAATCTCTGGCTTGCAGCAAGAGCAGAAGGAATTGGTGTTGGTTGGGTCAGTATACTTTCAAATGATGATCTTAAGAGAATTCTTGAAATTCCAGAACATGTAGTTCCTGTTGCTTATCTGTGTCTTGGTCATGTATCAAATTTTGCAGAAAAACCAGATCTAGAGAGTGCAGGTTGGTTACCACGTCTTGGTTTGAAGGACGTCATCTTTTATGAAAAATGGAACAATGAAAATGATCCAAACTGGCAACAAATTCACGAGATGATTGTTTCAAACCTTGATTACGCTTAAATGCTTACTAGGTCTGATTTTTTCTGGGCTCGTAGCGCAGAGTCATATTGACGCGAAACATGGATAGCGCGGTAGCCTCCTAAGTTACAGGTCGAGGGATCGAAGCCCTCCGAGCCCGTTTTATTTTAAATTAAAAATTTATGTTGATGTTCCAGGTGCAGTACTTTTTACTACATATTTGTAGATATCAACTGTATA
>CAVRLU010000014.1:0-17515 GCA_963722115.1 uncultured Nitrososphaerota archaeon | reverse complement strand
TATATCTAAAAAATATGGAGGTCTTGGATATGATATTTTAACATACCTGTTTGCAATAGAAAGAATTGGCCGAGAAGGAAATTCACTTCGTACATTTTTCTCAGCACATATATCAATTGGACAAATGGTGATACAAAACTGGGGAAAAGAGGAACAAAAAAAGAAGTATCTTCCAAACACCACTAATGGCAATAGCATAATGGGTTTTGCATTAACAGAACCTGATGCAGGAAGTGATCCTGGAAAGACTACAACAAAATTTGAGGAACGTGGAGATAACTATGTTCTAAATGGAGTAAAACATTGGGTGGGAAATGGAACATTTGCCAAAGTCATTACAACATATGCAAGAGGGCCTGATGGAAAGATTTCGGCATTTATCGTAGATACAAACTCAAAGGGCTTTCATGCAGAAGAGATGCATAACAAGATGGGATTACTTACGGTAAAAAATGCCGAGATTACTTTTGAAAATTGTATAATTCCAAAACAAAATCTTCTTGGGAAAATTGGAAATGGTCTTAGTGTTGCATTTAGTGCCCTAATTGATGGACGATTGAGTGTGGCTGCAGGTGCTGTCGGAGTAATGAAAGACTGCCTTGACGAGTCAATAAAATACTCTCAAAAACGAGAGCAGCATGGTTCGGCTCTTGCAAAAAAACAACTAATTCAAGAACATCTTGCTACGATGATTGTAAACATAGAAAGTTCCAGGTGGCTAGTATATCGAGCAGGGGCTGCAAGGCAAAAACTGCATGATTATGTGGAAAACCTCAAAGAAAACGATACAAATTGGCTATCTCTACTAGATAGAGAAAACAAAGAATATGCTACACTGAGAAATAGAGCTGATAGGCTTGCCGCTATTGCCAAGTTGCATGCAACAAATGCTGCTTTTGACTGTGCAAACAGGGCAGTTCAGATCTTTGGCTCCTATGGATATCAGAAAACAAGCAGGGTAGCAAGGCACTTTCTTGATTCTAGGGCAATTGTAATCTATGAAGGTGCAAACGAAGTGCTAAAGCTCAAAATAGCATCACTTGAGATGGGTGACAAGTATGATGCATACTAGTTTTTCATCAACACTTTGTGCATTATCTCAAGACCTTCATGTATCTGCTCTTTGGTAATAATGAGCGGAGGTATAATTCTCATTGATTTTTGACCTGCTCCCAAAGTCAACAAACCATGTTTGAACAATTCTATGAGTTTTTTGTCACGGCGTAATGTTGAATCAAATTCAACCCCTACCATCAGACCTAATCCTCTTACATCCACCACGCCTTTTTTTCCAATCATCTCTGTCAAACCTTTTCTGAGTATTGTACCCATCTTTGTTGCATTATCTAATAATTTGTCTCGTTTTATTACCTCGATGACCCGTGCACCAACTGCCATGTCAATTCTGTTTCCTCCTCCCCACGTGCTTGATAATGCTGATCTTTTTTCTGGCTCAAACTTTTTGTCATATGCTGTAGCTCCTATCTGTAATGCCTTTGCAGTACTCATGATATCTGGCTTGATTCCATAATGCTCAAAGGCCCACCACTTGCCAGTATGTCCTATCCCTGATTGAACTTCATCCAATATTAATGGGACTCCATACTTTGTTGCAAATTTTCTCAGATTTGAAATAAATTTTTTACTTGCAACATTGTAACCTCCCTCTCCTTGGATTATTTCAGTTAGAATAAATGCAATTTTATTTTCTTTTAATAGATTTTCTGCAGCATCAATTTCTGTATCGTCGTCTCTTGTGCAAAACTTGATTCTTTTAGATGAAAATTCTGGGAAATTATATTTCTGCACGGGTCTACTATATGTAAAACTCAGAGCCCCCAACGTTCTTCCATGAAATGCACCAGTACACGAAATTCCAGGAAGCGGACCATTTTTTCTATATGCAATCTTTATTGCATTTTCAACAGCTTCTGCACCGCTATTTATGAAAAACGTCTTGAAACCTGTAGGCAAAATAGTTGAAATATTTTCTGCAAGATCGGCATGTTCTTGACAATAAAAATCCTGACCTGCTATTTTGTATGTGCCATTTGATGAATATGCCGCAAGTATTTCTATAATATCTGGATGTGAATATCCTAAAGGACAAGCTCCTATGTTGGATGTAAAATCAAGATACTTGTTACCGTCTACATCTTCAATGATGCAATTGTGCCCATGTGAAACAACTAATGAATACATGAATGTTGAATCATAGGCATGTTTTTTCATCGTGTCAATAACACGCATGGCTTTTGGTCCTGGTATCTTGTCTCTTGTTTTTATTCTTTCCATGTTATGATATGAAAAAATTTTCTAATAAACACTGGTATGGATTACTATGGGTGAAAATCACAGAGGATATGATGAACTAAATAGAAAACAAAGACAGAGACGAGAGAAAAAGAAAAGAAAAATGCAGAGAGTGGGATTTGAACCCACGAACCCCTAAGGGAAGGGATATCTTATAGAAGATCTTGAGTCCCTCTCGGTTGACCGGGCTTCGGTACCTCTGCAACGAGAGATCACTCTACTGAATATATAACTGAAACCGTGTTTGTATTGATTTTTGAATGCTTTTACTGCTCGCTTACAATTTTCTCTGACATGGCAGGCATGGTATAGAAAAATTCATCTTCAAAACCAAAATCCTGTTTTCCAGTCTTTCTTAATGCTTCAAAATATCTCATACAGTTTGTGTAAAACTCGTTTGATTTGGATTGATTACTTGTCTGCATGTGTACATGTTAAAAAAATAAGGTTTGTACACCAATGTAAGAAATTTTAGACTAATAATATAAGAAATTCTTTATTCTGTAGTTTCTTGAATTCCAAGCCATGCGTAGCCTTTTTGTTCCAATTCGTCAGCAAGCTCCTTTGGACCTTCTTTTATCATCTTTCCTTGCGCCATCACATGGACAAAGTCAAGCTTGTCTAGGAATTTCAGAATTCTTGCATAATGGGTGATGACAATTACTGTGGCGTCTTTTCTTGAGACTGCACTAATTGCCTTTGCTACTGCTTGTACTGCATCAATATCTAAACCTGAATCTGGTTCATCAAGAATTGATATTCTTGGCTGTAATACTGCCATCTGTAAAACCTCTGATCTTTTCTTCTCTCCACCTGAAAATCCTTCATTGAGATATCTTGATAGAAAATCATGTTTTAATCCTACTTCATCAAGATTTTTCTTTAGATAGTTTTGAAATTCTCTAACTGTAAGAAACACTTCTCTTTTTTCATCTGCAAGTGATTTGCTTAATGCATTATATGCAGTTCTTAGAAAATGTGAGTACCCTACACCAGAAACTTCTGTTGGATATTGAAATGCCAAAAACAATCCTTTCTTTGCTCTTTCATCAGGGGAAAGACCAAGTATGCTTTCACCGTCTAGTAAAATGTCTCCTTTTGTAACTTCATACTTTGGATGACCTAAGATTGTATATGATAAAGTACTCTTACCAGATCCGTTCGGACCCATGATTGCATGAACTTCGCCTGGACCTGTTTTGAGATTTACTCCTTTGAGAATTTCTTTGCCGTCTCTTTGTACGTGAAGATCTTTAATCTCAAGTATTGCCATTGTGTATACAAGATGATTTTGGATATATAATCTAACAAAAAATTAGCGTTAGCTAATCCTAATTCTAAGAATTTGGAATGATCTTATCATGCGTAATTGGCTCAAAATACCTATGTTAAATCCTGATTGTACTAGTAGCAACTTTTCATTGGTATTTTCATATTATTTGTAATAAAACAAATCTACCATTTTCAACATGGAAATGGGAACTATCTGATTAAATGCCAAAATCTATCCAGAATTGATGAAATCGTCTACATCCAAATTGATATTGATCATTACAATTCTTGCTCTCTCAAACAGCGGAATCTATTTTGTTACTGCATATTCTCAAATGCAAGAATCAAGTGATGCATCAAGTCAAATTCAAACAATGCTTTTTGCAACTGCAGCAATATCGTATATTCCTCTTGGGATGTGGATGATAAAAAATAACTTACATAGTAGAGCGCCATATGTCATAACAAGTTTGGTATCCATTGCCTTGATTGGACTATATGTTGCATCAAGAACAATCAGTCTTCCAATAGTCGGCATACAGGAGGATGTAGGTATAATAGATATACTCTGCCAAGATTACCCAGGGCTCAATAGTCGTGACTATCTGTACTGTTTTACAAAACTGGAAGAAGGAAAAGATATCCATACCACAATAAAATCATCTCATTTTTCTGAGAATTTTTCCCAAAGTCTTTGTATCTTTCTCATCCATGGTAAATTTTTCAATTTTACAGAACATCTCGCCATCTCTGAACTTTACTTCAATGCCTGAGACTAGACTCTTGTAGTAACTTTCATCAAGACCCTCAAGTGTACGAATAATCTTGGTCTTTTTTACTAGACCAAGACTTTCCAGATTTTTTATCTTTCTATAGGTGGTTGAAGCAGGGATGCCAAGATTTTCAGATATTTCTAGTGCGTTCATCTCATTTTTTGCAAGTATTGAGAGAATCTTTCTACTATATTCATCTCCTAATATTGCTAAGATCTCATCATCATTTGTCATTTTTTCAGCTTTTCTTGACTGCTATAATTAGTACAACGAATCCGGCTATCTCAAATCCTTCTTCAATTATTTTTTGTAGATTGTCATTTTGCAAAAATGCAAACGCGTATTCTATAACTGTCTCTCCTAAGACCAAAAGTGTAAAACCTATTGCTAGTAAAATCATGGGTTTGTACTTTGTTCTCTTGAACGCTTTGGCGGAAAAGAACACCAGTAAAAATCCAACAATCAGATGTGCTGCAAGAAGTATGTATTCAGTTATCGGAGATTCTGACATTTTCTATACCGACTTGAAGAATATACCATCTTATAGTTTTGGTGTTAACTTGCCTAATTCATTGTCACCTTTACTTCAAGAAAATTGTACTTGGATAATAATTTTAAAAAATAGTTCTGATACGATTGTGTCGGAAGAATTCAATTGAACGCTGTATCAGAATCGATGCATTCTTCTCTATTTTATCACAATATTCAAACAAGATTGGTTCATACTCGAGATAATGATGATGTACATTTTTTGCATATACGGCATACCTGTATCCTATTTTAGAATACGAGTAAAGCAAATCTAGAAAATTATCTTTTTCATATTGATGATTTTTGTTTGTAGTGTGATTTTCTGTTCTATAGTTTACTTTGTCACCTACGTTCTTTTTTTCACGTAGGGTGTGATATGCCTCAGCTATCAGTTTGAATTTTATGCCATCTCTTGCCGAGATGTTTTTGTCTGGGTGGTATTCTAGAGCAAGTCTACGATATGCATCTTTTATCTCATTTATAGAAGCTCCTTCATTCAAACCAAGTAATTTGTAACACTGACTACTATTCAATGACAAGATCTTGGTCACGCCATTTTAATAAAGTTTGATTGTACTTAATTGGTATTTTTGTGAACCAAGAAGAGTCTAAGATCTTATGTCACTTGGAATTATCTTTACTCTGCCTAGTACAACAACAGTTCCTATCATTATCGCAACAACCAATCCTACTATGGATACTGGAAATTCTGGTACGGCAGGTGACTGTGATACATTTGCAATCTGAAGAGTGCCAACCATACTATCAAAGGTTGTGACTTGGGAGTCAAAACTTGAAGAAGGGTTTGCTCTATAACTGAGCATGATTTTTGCCGAACCTGTTTGAATTATCTCCGTCTTGGATTTCATTGCTATGGGATTTCCAGAACTTGAGGTTCCAGAACAGTCTACTGTTAAAACATTAAGATTCAAACCATTCACCGTATTAGTTGATGTGGAATTGGTACATGTTACTCCCTGCATATTTCTTTGCATGAATTGAGAAGTGGATGTTGTTGAACTCATTGGTATCATAGATATTCCTATTGTAATTGGTGGACGTGGTGCTCCTTGCATCATTTGATATCCTCCCGGTGCTATCATTACTCTGGTACTTCCAGAAGTCTGTTTCATTTCAAAACCGCTCCATCCATCTGGAAGTGTTATTTGCACTCCATAGTTAGAGTTGGTATAAGTGCCATTTACAGGAGTACGCGTACCTTGAAATCCTTGACCTCCCTGTCCTTGGTATTGTGCACTAGCTTGAGTTGCAAATATGGAACCTGCAATAAAGACAATTGCCACAAATGATAAAAGTATTACCGGTTTCAATATGCCTGCTTATTTTTTTCAGTATTTAGCGATTGATGAACATTGTTCTCGATGCCTAATCTTCGCCTAATTCTTTGTCGACTTTATCTTGGAGGGATTTGTATTTGGTGAATCGCTTGCTCCAATGTACGAAGAATTTGTATTCTTTTATCGCAATAAGTAGTAGGATCACAGCAAATACTATTGAGATTGTGATGAATATGCGTAATCCCAAAATTATGGTTGTACTGTGAGGACGATTTACTCCCATGGTGGGTAGTTCTCTTATGACTGTACCATTTTGATCAACTAGTTGAAGATGTGCTCCTGATGGAATATGGCGAAAGTCACCACCACCTCCTTGCTGTGCTTCTAATTGTCTAATGCTATAATCAGGATGCTCGAGTAAAACTCCGCCTAGTATTATTGCAGCAGGTCCAAAAAATAACGCAGTTGCAATAAAAGTCAAAAATAATCGTCTTGACCTATTGGTATGAGCTAAAAGCTCGTCTAATATTTTTAAAATATTGTCCGATTTTTCATTCTCGTCTTTGCCCTCTGGTGTTTTTTCTTTTTTAGGAGAATTGTTTTCAGGCTCTGACATTTACTAGATCTTCCCCTTTTGCATTAAAAATGCTTCGCTAACTTTGTTCTTGAACATGTCTTTCCTTCCTAGGGAACATATCCTCATATGGCTCTAGAATTAATTTGAAAAATTCTCGTCCCTTTTGGGTTACTGCGTATTTTATTATCTTTTTATTTCCCCATGCCTGTTCAGTTCTCTCTATGAAACCTTTTTTCTCAAGGCTTTCAAGAATATCTTTGTGTTTCATTAAATTCAAGCCACAATAGCTGAGAAGTGATGTCTGATTGAGCTCACCGTGCTCTGTTAATTTTAAAATAATGTCTTTTCGTATGTAAATTCTATCTCTATATTCGTGTGACAAGTAATATTTTGATGCAGTACAAGTCAAGTATTAACCTTTATTCAAAATTATTTTTTTGGGCACAAAGTTACATTCCTAGTACATTTACCTTTCAGTAACAATGTTACTGAACAAGGTTTGATAACTGTTTTATCTGAAATTAATGATTCGTAGAATGGTAATTGATATGCAATCAGTTCAAAGCCCTAGTCAAGACAAATGTTATCAAGAAATACTTGAATCGTTTTGTGACGAGATCCTTAATTTAGATCCTAAAATTAGATTTGCTGGAATAATTAATGACAAGGGAAAATTACTTGCTGAAAATAAGAGGAAAGAATTGAAAGTTTTCATCGATCCAAAAGACCTTGAGATTTTGTTAATGGAAACTGCATTAGGAGTACGTATGCGTAGAGAACACGATGCGCAACTTGGACCCGTGAATTTCATAATTTCATATGGGAGAAATATGATATCTATAATATTTCCATTAAGGACCGAAATGTTATGTGTCTCGGCTGAAAAAGATCTAGATTTTTTTAAAATACCATTTTTAATATTGCATCTCTTGGAAATGAAAATTACAAAAAAAGTTGAAGTTATATGCAAAAATCAACTAGAATATCAATAGTCACAATACCAGTGTAATGGATTTGATGGCTACAATGTACCTTGAAATGATTGCATTTTCTGCTATATTGTTACGAGACCAAAAAAATCACCGATATTGTTCGACTTACAGCTATTTCATATCAAAGGAGATGTGAGAAAATAAGATGTTCCACAAAGAAAAATATGTGCAATGTAAAGTGTGTAAAATGCAATTTAGTGATAATACAAGATTAGAACGACACTTTAAAATCGCACATCCAGTAAAGCCAGATGGATTTAGGCAAAAGTGGTATTGGGATAATTAACACATGTTTTTAATCATTTTTAGGAAAATGGGTTCTACTATGAATCAAGGAATTCTTCTATCATGAGATCTTTTTAGAAAGGAAATAAAAAACAATGCAAATTAAATTAGAACCCGGAGATATTGCAAGACTAAGTACGCTTGGAAATAACAAGTGTAGAAAATGTACTCTTGAATTAATGGAAGGGGAAACGGTAATACGAATCGGAGCAAGACCTCCAAAATACTTTCATCTAGAATGCTTCAAACCATATTAGACATACATTTTGAGTTTACTGATGGATGAGAATCATCTTGAATCATCACTAACAATGTTCTTGAACAAGGTTTGACAAGCATTTAATATAAAAAAATTAACTAAAACATCATGATATCAAATGCTTCAAAAATATGTAGTCAATATAGAGTTCTTGATGTGTATGGTGTTCAGTTGGACGAATTTTAAAGGGATTGATTATGAGTAACAAACAAGATTTGATATCTAAAAAAAATATTGAAACCCAGTATGATGATTCTCATGCTCTAAGAGTGGAGAATCTTTCAAAGATCTATGATACTTCTGCAGGTAGGGTTGTTGCATTAGATAAAGTAAGTTTTACTATTAAAAAAGGTGAATTTGTATCAATTGTAGGACCGTCTGGAAGTGGAAAATCTACTGTACTTAATATGATTGGTGCACTTGATAGGCCTACCAGCGGAAAAATCTCCATTGACGGAATAGATATGTTCTCAATGAATGACTCTGAAATTGCCACTATGCGAAATAAGCGAATTGGATTTATTTTTCAATCTTTTAATCTTATCAATAGAACGACTGTTCTCAAAAATGTAAAACTTCCAGGACTTATTGCTGGCATGTCTCATGATGTTGCAGATTTTCGTGCCTTGAAAATTCTAGAAGCACTTGGTATAGAAGATAAGAAAAACCAAAAACCGATAAATCTTAGTGGTGGACAGCAACAAAGGGTTGCAATAGCTCGTTCCTTGATAAACAATCCATCTATAATTTTAGCTGATGAACCTACTGGAAATCTGGATACAAAGACTGGTGATGATGTGTTTGCCATGCTGAAAAATCTTTCACACAAATTTAATCGTACTATAATAATGGTGACGCACAATCCAGAACTTGCTGAATCCAGTGATAGATCTATATTGCTAAGAGATGGGAGGATAGAAAAAGATGTCTACAACTAAATCTTTTACAAAATTTTTTACAAGAAAACTTACAGTAAAAATTGTAATTCCAATTTTAATTATGATGCTTTTTGTACCTACCACAATTTCATCTTTTAATGCATATGGACAAGTAACCACTACCACTACTACAACATCAGGAGGCTTGACAGCAACACAGACACAGGATTGTTTTGCACCTCTTACTACTATCCTTGATGCCACTTATGCCGGCCCCGTGGTTGTTGACTCGTATTGGGTAGACCAAGGAACATCTTCTTCCACCGATATTACTAGTAATCCTGTCAAAAAAGAAATAGGTCCAGGAGAAGGACCATCAGTTTTTGCAGTGGTCTTTACCAATAGAAATTCAAACTTTCCAATAACATCTGTTACTGCATATCTTAACCTCCCATCAGGATTTACACCTACTGGAGAAAGCGCAAATCCGCAATTGCTTATGCAACACTATCAGGCATCACGAGTTGCTGTTAATCCTGCCATAGGAAACTATTATGGTACAATACAACCTGGAGCATCATTTACTATGTATTTTAACATAAATGTACTTCCAACTGCTAGGGTGGGTACTTTTGCAACAACCGTTGTTGCAAATTATGTCCAAGTAGGAGTAGTTGGGCAACAATGTACTTCTGCACTGCTTAACGTACCAATTGTTCTTCCTGGAAAAGTAATATTGGATGCATCAGCTGTAAATGGAGTAATTCCACCTCAAACTACAACCCCTGTATCTATAGTAATTTACAACAAGGGCTCTGCTGATGCAACAGGTGTAGTAGCAACTATTGTAAATCTTGGAAATACCAAAGGTGGTACGGGGGGCAGTAGCAGTGGAGGAACTATTACACTGTCATCAGCATCAACAACAGTTGTCAATCTAGGTGCTAATACTTTTAACATAGGAACAATCCATGCTGGTTCTAAAGTCTGTGATAACTTTTCCTGTATATCCAGGTACTACAGCAAGTGGAACAACACAAGAGGTACAACTTCAAGTAGATTATCAAAATGCATGGGGAAAACTTTCTAACTCTGTATTTAATACGGGACTTGTTATAGCTCCTAATCCGCCACAATCTATTACTTTATCATATCTTGGAAATCAATCAACTCCTGTAGTTACTGCAGGAAATTTGGATGATCTCAATTTTGCTGTGTCAAACAATAGTAATGATACAATGTCTAATGTAATTATTTCACTTGTACCACAATCAACTTCTGTCTCTGTTGTTGGAACTTCTACTTGGACAATACAAAACTTACAACCGGGGGATAATCAAGTACTTGCAACTAAGGTATTTGCAGCAACTTCATTAATCAATACTCCAACTTCATTTACATTAAGTGCTAATTATATCTCAAAAGGTCAATCCCAGACAAACTCTCTAACGTTGGGTGCATTTGTTATAGGTGACATCAAGCTCCAAATATATGGTCTATCTGCAACTTCTACGGGTGGAACTTCTAACTTGGTGGGTAATCTGCTCAATCAAGGTAGTACAACTGCATTATTTACAACGGTTCAACTTGCCCCATCACCGCTATTGGATGCAATGCGAGCAGCAAGACTTGCAAATTCTACAAATAATCAAACTCACTCATTTACACCATCTGCACAAGGAGGTAGTGGTGCAGGTGGACAAGGATTCCAAGGAGGTAGTGGTGCAGGTGGACAAGGATTCCAAGGAGGTAGTGGTGCAGGTGGACAAGGACGTACTGGTCAAGGATTCCAAGGAGGCGGTGGTGGACAAAGAGGTTCACTTTTAACGCAACAATTCATAGGTGATCTTTCGCCGGATTCTCCAATTCCAATCAGCGTACCGCTTGGAGGACTTGGTACTATACCGTCTGGAGTATATCAGGTTGCATTCAAGGTTACATATGCTGATGACTTGAAGGCTTTTCATACTGTGATAGTTAATGGTACGGTCGCTGTTGCTAAAAGTCCACGAGCTCCTACCACTACCGGACATGAATCTATACTTGATCAGATACCTGTACTTAATCAGTTACCTCTGCCTACACCAGTAACTATTGGAATACTAATTGCTATAGCAGTAGTGATTGCATTTCTAATAAGAAAGAAACGATCAGCAAAGAAAAAACTAAAGCTGTTGACACAGGGGGATACTGACATAGTATCGATATTTGACGATACCAAAAAGAAAGAAAATGAATCCTAAAGATCTTTTTTTATTGTCATTTGAGGCACTAGTTGATAGAAAAGTCAGGACACTACTCACAATTCTGATGGTTGTACTTGGCAGCAGTCTTGTTGTTGTATTAAACGGGCTGAGTGCAGGTCAAGCTGCATTCTTAGAACAACAATTCAACACATTGGCAGCTAATGTTCTTTTTGTAGGTAGTGGACAACGCTCCCTTCAGCTCATATGCAACTTCCACAAGTAATTCTTTGATAGTTAACGATGTAATTGTACAAAAACTCAAGACTCTTCCAAATGTATCTGATGTTATACCTGAATACACAGGTTCGGTACAAATGAATTCAGAGGGAAACACTCAGCGTGCATCGATTACTGCAATTGACCCCTCAAAATTAACTGTAGAATTACCAAATCTTACATATATTGACGGTTCTACAGTACATTCTGGCGATCGGTCATCAGCACTAGTAGGGGATACAATAGTAAATCCTCCTGGTGCAGACAGTGCTTTTGTTGTACTTGGCCAAACAATCAAAGCAACTGCAACTTATTCTGATTCAAGTGGGTCGCATACAGTGATAAAGAATTTTGTAGTTACAGGAATACTAAAACCATCAGGTAATACTGGAATAGATCGTTCAATTATCATAAATCTTGATGCCGGAAATGAATTACTACACAAACAAAACAGGTATGATCAAGTAATAATTGCTGCAACTACTCCTGATGATGTTGACACGGTGCAGCAAGAGATTACCGGCATGTTTGGAAAAACTCTTGGCGCTACAACTCCTAAAGCAATTATGGCAGTAAGACAGCAAGCTGCGAGCGGAAATGCAGCTTTTATCCTAATGGTTGGAATTATCGCACTTGTTGTAGGGGCAGTTGGCATTGTCACCACATTATACAATTCTGTTACAGAAAGAATTCGTGAAATAGGCACCATGAAAGCAATAGGAGCTCAGAATACTGAAGTCCTAGCGCTCTTTTTAGTTGAGGCTGCACTGATTGGCATAATTGGAGCTTCATCAGGGCTGCTCATAGGAATGGTTGGAGGCATCATAATGAGTATTTTTACAACTACTGCTCCTACTGGAGGAGGTCCCGCTGTTCACATACCTCCAATCTTTGTTCCAATGGATTTGCTTAAGGTATGGCTACTTTCTTTGGGACTAAGTGTTTTGGCAGGAATGTATCCTGCATGGAAAGCATCAAAGCTTTCTCCAATGGTTGCATTAAGAAGAGAATAAAGATTAATGTTCTAAAATATCTGAGTAAAGTATTCTAACTTGATCAAAACTAAAATTAATTTGCATTAAAATTTCATGACATCCTTTTCACATTATAATTTGATTATGAAATTTCAGTAACTGGTGATTATTTTATGAGTGATTTCATATTCTAACCGGAAATCAATGGAATGATCGTCTTCACTGTCATTTGTGCTGCAGCAGAAAATATGTCTCCATAAAACGGTGTCAAAATCATTGCAATGTATACTGCAAGCATGTTGTATATACGATTCATATCTTATAGTATGGACTTTTGCTTATAATGGATTGTGCAACACTGTTAAGTAACAAAGTTAAGTCATCTTGAACTATACTTTATATTTTTCAAATCATAAAATGTTTTATAATGATAACATTACTGAGTAACATAGTTCTTGAACATTGTCAGTGAATAATGTGTCACAATTCTTTATAGATTCATTCAAGTAACAGCATCAATGAATACAAAAAATCTAACCACGAACCAAAAGATGCTTGCCATCATAATTGGTGTGGCAATATTTGCCACAGCAGGAGTATCGACGGCATCTGCACAAACAACAGGTTCTACAGGTCAGACAAGTACACCACCAAAAATCCAGGGTTCAATTAATGTTGAACAGCTGCTTTTGTCTAATGTTAAGACAGATTTTTCTACTGCAGCAACAACTGCTGGAGCAGCAGTAAGTAATGGAAAAGTGATTGGTGGAAGCTTGACAGAGGCACAAGGATCTCTTGTGTATGCCTTCAAAGTAATTGACGACAAGAACATGGTTTATTCAGTGATTGTCGATCCATCAACTGGAACGGTACTCTACACCTCGCCCGGCCACTCATTTCAAATGGGAGGCTTTGGCATGGGCCAAGCAGGAGCCATGAAGCGTGGACACCAAATGGGTGGCAACGGATGGGCACACAAGGCTCAATCTGGAAGTACAAATGCTCCATCTGGAGGAACTAATACTCCTGGAAGCACAACTTCTCCATCTGACCTGATAACTCCAAACGGATTACAATAGTAATCCAAAATCTTTTTTTCTTTTTTTATTCAGAATGTGAGCTGTTATTCTATGATGTAAGATCAAGTACTTTTTTCTCTAAAAAACAAATGAGCAAAATAAACACCTAGTTATCTGAGATAAAATGATTTTGAGATTTGAAATTGTAAGATCAAAGAGCACTAAAATCTCTAGTCCAGTTTGAATATTCTTGGATCATACCTGCGTTAACACTGGGTTTTCTTTTTTTAATTATTTTCTTAAAATCATCCATGGTACAATCTCGCAGTTTGACATGTGTGAGATCTTTGTCACCTTTGGAATCTGCTAAACTAAAATATTCATCTATTACAGATAGCTGTGCAGATTGACAGATATCTTTTACGTCACTTGCACTGTAGCCTTCTGTCAGTTGAGCAAGTTCTAATGAATTTACCGAAGAATCTCTTTTCAGCTTTGCTAAATATATAGAAAATAATTTTTCTCTTGCTTCTAATGCTGGGAGTGGTATGTATACTCTTTTTGAAAATCTTCTAAGAAACGCCCAATCTAATTTCCAAGGTTTGTTAGTAGCAGCAATAACATAAGTCTGAAGATTTTTTCCTTTATCGTTTATTCCATCCATCTCCGTTAGAAACTGGTTTTTTACTCTAATTTCTCCACCGTTTTCATTTTGTGAATTTCCAAGTAGTGAGTCTACCTCATCAATCAACATAATTACTGATGTGTTTTCTCTTTTAGAAGAATCTCGAGCCATGTGAAATAGTTTGGCTACATTTTTTTCAGCATCGCCTAACCATTTACTCATCATTGAAGCTGCATCCACATTTATGAAATAACCTGCGATCTCACTGGCAGTTGCAGCAGCAAGCATTGTTTTTCCACATCCTGGAGGTCCGTATAAAAGAATTCCTCTTGGCCAACCCAGTGTGAAAAGTTCTGGTTTTCTGGCAGGATATACAATGGATTCCCGTAGTGCCGTCTTTACATCCTCCAGTCCTATTACTTCCTTCCAGCTAACATTTGGTTTTTCCTTTATTATCATGTTATCAAAATTATTGTTAGAAACTGTTTGATTGGAATTGCCTTGAGTTGACGCATTGTTGTTATAATTTTCGTTTGGAGATGTACCATCAGACGAGTTTTGTAATTCGACTATTCTTTTCTGGTACTGCTCACAATGTTGTTGATAAACTGCATTCAAAGTATTATCTGGAAATAGATGAATTAGTCTTATTAGTGCCTCAATAGCTCTTTTGATAATTAGTAATTGCAATGCCTCGAGCACCTTGGGCGTCTTGTTTTATTGCTTCTGCAGCGTATTTGCCAGCTGACCCCCTCTAATTCTTGCACCGCTTCACTCATGAAGTTATCATTGGGACATTCAACGATTTTCAAGGTATGCTTTACTGTGAAATCGTATAATGTCATTAGTTAAATTAGTTAAAGTGATTTTTACATTGCTTTTATTTTTGGATAAACTGTCAATCTGATATCATTATAATGCCCAAATTGTGATACTAAGAGAGATACAGATTTGGAACCGCTTGAATTTTGTGATGTTTGCTTTCAGAAAGGAAGACCAAATCTATGTGAGACCTACAAGAATGAATTTACAAAAATCATTTCATTACAATTTTCGCAAAAATCTAGGTTGGATAAAGTTCTCAATAGGTTGGAAATTAGACCCAGATCTGTTGAGAAACGTTGGACACTTGTTATGGACTCTGAAAAACGAAAAGAATTTCTTGATTCATTGTGGGGAATGGCAATTACTGTTCATACGTTAGAAGATCATGTTAAAACTATAACAAGGCTTTACAAACCAGAGATAAGAAAACTTGGGGAAGAAAAACAAGTAGAACTTCCTAGTCCAGAATCCTGGGAAGTGTTTGATCCTAAATCACGAGACTGGGCTCCACTAAAAGTTGAAACAAAAAAAGAAAAATTCTATGCCAAAGTAAATCTTGGTAACGTACTAAAATGCTCAAGTTTTGAAGGAACAACTTACTTTCGTACTTATCTGAATGATACAACTCCAATGCTTGCACCTATGGAGAAACGTGCAGTATACAATATTGTCTCTACCATCGCTGAACCAATCACAGCTTCTTGGAAATCTGATGGTGAAGGTAAACGTGGATTTGTTGAACAAAATCAGTTACCAAACGTACCAGATGAGATCTTCAACGTCTTGCGAAGACTGGCAACTGTGGACAAGAGAATCCAGGATACTTTGATATTTGAAAATGATGATTTTGAGTTGGTAAAAACTGTGCTAGGATGCATCAAGATTGATCTGGTAAAATCCTCTGAAACTATAACTACATTGTCTGATAAAAAATCTGATACCCCTACTCCACTTGAAGTAATACAAAAGGAGCGACTCCAAGTCATGCTGGATATTGTTAAAGAAATGGGTGGAAAGATTGAGACTGAGAAAGATAGTATGACTATTTCAGGTACTCGTGGTTTGGTCAAGATAATATTTGTAGACAACGATAAAAGTGCTCAAGATGGAAATATGGTGAGAATATCTATATCGGCACTTGAAGACCCGCCTAGATTTGCAGAAATTTTGTTTATGATCAAAAAAAGATTAGGTCTTTTAGATTTACCACTTGAAAATGTATTGAGCCAACATTGGCCAATCATATCTGATAATGATTTACAATATGTAATTCAGACTGCAATTTCCTGGTGGTCAAACAATCCAGTTTTGGCTACAAAAATAATTGGAGATGGAGAAAAGTTTGCCAAAGTAAAAGAATGGAATAATAAAATTAAGCAAGGAAAAATTCGTTCAACTCTTGATACTATAACACTGGGAAAGATAATTAAACAAAAGGAATCAAATACAATTACAAAGTAATTCATAATACATTTTGTATTATGGAAAAATAATCGTAGATACTTGGATTATTCAAAAAATATTACTCTTAAAAAAATTGTAAGAGAAAAAATTATGGCCTAGAGACTGGTTAAGATCTTTACGGCGTTCGCATAGGTTTCCATGCTGAGAACCATGATTGCAGTATGAAAAGTACATAGAATTATTTTATTTCCATTTTTCAATTTGGCTAATCAATTCAGTTGGTTTTTCATCAACAATCTCAAGTTTACCATTGTAAACATTACCCGAATTGGCATCAAGTGATATGTAGTCTCCTTCATTCAAAATTGTTTGTGCCAATTTACAGATGTTATTTTGAGGAATTATGACTAGGTCGTGGCAACCAACAATACATGCCTTGTCTAATTGCCTTGCAACTACTGCCGCATGCGAAGTTCTCCCCCCTGTAGCGGTAAGAATACCGTCCGAGATAGATATTCCTTCCAGATCATCGGTTAGAATATCGTGTCTTACTAAAATTACGGATTCACCAGCATTTTTGAGATCTTTTGCCTTTTCTGATGTGAAAGCAATTTTCCCTACCACTACTCCGTGACTTGCAGATGTGCCTGTTGAGAGGGATTGTAAAACCGACTTTGATAAAATTTTGGGTCTCTTGATAGAATGTATATCGTATTCTTCTAATCGTTTTATTGCTGTAGGAGAATCAATTATTCCTTCATTGACCAAGTCGACTGCAATTTTTAATGCGGCCCATGGTGTTCTTTTTCCTACCCTAGATTGTAGTAAAAATAACTTTCCCTCCTGAATAGTGAATTCAAAATCTTGTACGTCCTTGAAAGCAAGTTCCAATGTTCTTCTCATAGATTGAATTTCACTATACACCTGAGGCAAAATCGTATGCAGATAATGAACATCATGACACAAATGTTTTCCAGATACTACATCTTCTCCCTGTGCATTTGAGAGGTAATCAAGAAACAAAATGT
>CAVRLU010000013.1:0-10773 GCA_963722115.1 uncultured Nitrososphaerota archaeon | reverse complement strand
GGGCCCGAAGGGCTTCGATCCCTTGACCACTGGATTAGAAGTCCAGCACTCTATCCAAGCTGAGCTACAGGCCCAAATATCGGGCAATTAGTAGCCATATTAAGGGTTTTTACAACCAATTTTTTTCATTAAGATCTCTTTCCATTTTGAAAAGAAATTGTTGTGCATAACCTGCATAAGGACCAAAATATTCTACAATTTCTTCATGAAGTTTTTCATATTTTTTTTCAGTTACTGGTTTTTCTGTTACATTGTCAAAAAATTTCTTATAATATTTTAACAAAATTCTTTGCGTCCATCTATCAATTGGAAATGCTTCCATTTTATCAAGAGAAAATAACGCTATACAATCTGCTACTTTGTTACCTATGCCAAGAATTTTTTTTAGACTGTCTAACGCCGTTTGATAGTCTGTTTTCTTTAACCATGCAAAATCAATCTTACCAGAATATACTGCTTGTGATGCTTCTTTGACATATTTTGCTCTAAATCCAAGTCTACAATCGGCAAGATCCTTCATAGAAGCCTTTGCAAGGATCTCAGCCTTTGGAAATGTAGGTAATTCATATCCATTGAATTCTTGTCTTGTACCAAATTTTTTGCATAAATTTTCTAACATTGATTTGATGTTTTGTATCGAGGAATTGGATGAGCAAATAAAAGATATGTAGCATTGAAATGGATCTTGTCTTATTAGTCTCAAACCTGGAGATTGTTTTACTGCTCTTTCCACAATTTTATCTCTGCTGATATTTGATAATATTTTTTTCAAATTATCGTCTTCTCTAAAAAAATTATCTATACTGTTAGATGATGACCTTGCACTAAAAGGTGATTGATTTAAGATGATGATATCTTGGCCGTCTACACCTATCCACTGGTCTTCGATTTTATTCCAAAGAAAAACCTGTCCGCTATTAATCGTGGTTTCTATGTTTATCGTAGATGTTTTCCGCATTGTTATACGGTTATGGTTTGACCTGCATCTGGCGCATAGGCATCAAACCCAAATTTTTCATGTATTTCATCTGCAAACTTTGTGCAAGAATCTGTGTCTCCATGAACGGTAAGAACTTTAGGATTACCCTTGATTTTTTTCATTAATTCAAAAAGAGAATCTCTATCGGCATGTCCTGAAAATTCAAACTGTCTTACTTCTGCCTCACACTTGAATTCCTTTCCTCTTACACCCACTCGTCCTGTATCCAAAAGTTTTCTTCCAGGTGTTCCTTCTCCCTGATATGAAACTAGTGCGATGCCATTTCTCTTATCTAATGCTAAATTCTGTAAATAAAATACTGCAGAACCACCTACTAACATACCTGCAGGTGAAATTATGACAGCTGGTTCATCTAGTGCGTTCTTTCGTTCTTTTTCTCCTTTTATCCAAACTGCTTGGTGAACAGAATCAGCAAAAACTTTCGGATCACGTAGATACTCTGGATAATTCAACATTATTTCATTTACTTTTACAGCCATGCCATCCATTACCACTTTATGTTTGAATCCAGCATTCTTCAATACACATGCAATTTCTTGAGATCTTTCCACTGAAAAAGCAGGTACAAAGAGAGAGCCTTTTCTATCTAACACCTCATATGCAAATTCCATGAACTTTTCTTCTGACTCATTTCGTGGCATCTGGTTTGTCTGAGAGTATGTACTTTCAGTAATCACCAAGTCAATCTCACCAAAATCAAGATCTGCCTCTCTTAACATTCTTGATCCTCTTGGGTTAATGTCTGCAGTGTAAAACAATCTCTTATTTTCTGATTCAACTATGACTGAAGCCCCTCCTAAAACATGACCTGATTCGAGGAGCTGAAAAGAAGCATTTCCACGTTCAATTTTTTCTCTATATTTTATTTCCTTTGAGTGCATCATCATCTTTGAAACACTGGCAAAATCATATGGCAGCTGAGTTTTTTGAATTCTAAGCATATCTTCAATTAACAATCTTGAAAGGTCAAACGTTGGAGGGGTAGCATAAACATCAGTACTGCCATTTACAAAGAGTGCAGGCATGTTGCCTGAATGGTCAAGATGAGCATGAGTTATTATGGCCGCGTTTATCTCATGTGGATTTACCGCAATTGGATATAGTGACTCTTTTCTTAACTCTACTCCGTAATCTAATAGAAAACTAGCGCCATCACAATTTACTTGAAATGCTGATCTACCCACTTCTTTGGCTGCCCCTAGAACTCTTACTTGCAAGAATCAAAACTTTTCCAAAGGACTTTTAAATCTTTAGCACTCAGATCGGACCTGATTTATTATATTTCTTGTATTATTTACAAAAGACTTAATTAGATCAAAAAAAATGATCCGACTATGGGTAGAACTTTTGAAGCATGGTGGAGTACAATCCCAAAAGACCTTAGAGACAAAGTTCGAAAAGGCGATGAAGGAAACAAACCACTATTGAATCAAATAAACTGGATTTGGGTTCACAATATGATGAATCAGAAAGGAGATCTAAATCCTACATCTGCGGAATTGCTTGACTGGGTAACATCAGGCCAGATTGAAGCAATGCGCCAAATAAAGAAGTAAAAATATCATTTATACTTTCTTTTTGTTTTTCTTTTATTTTAAAAACTTGAAATAATTCTATAACTCCGTTATGGATTTTGCAGATCATTTAAATAGCAAACGATGAAAGATCAAAAACAGAATGCCAATCGCAATTCTTCCAGACGTTGATGAGCAGAGATGTATAGGCTGTGCGCTATGCGTAGAGATCTGTACTTCTCTTGGTCCAGACGTTCTTCGTGTAAAACCAGTAGATGGTTGGAAGAGAGGTAAAGCATTTGTATTTTATCCAGAAAGATGCATCTCAGACGGAGCATGCATTGGAGTTTGCCCAACAAAAGCAATCTTCTGGATGAGACCAATGACTTACACTCCAGGACAACCAGTGCCTCTACACAAGAACGGTATATTCGTAAAAGGCTGGGCAGAAGACGCCGCACTATAAGCGGATTCATTCTTCTTTTTTATTATTTTTTAATATTGATAAATTTGATTTTTGGTTTTAGGCCTTTAGACTGATATTTTAAGAACTCATCATTTGTGGCATAAATTTTCTTGAATTTGTTGTTTTTAAGAAACATACTCCAAGTTTTAGTAAATTCGGGAAATTCGTTTTGATTAAAGTCTGTATTTGATATGACATAATGAGCTGCGGGATAGATATCTGATAGTTCCAATGGGATTATTCCAAGATATTGATTGTACTGACAAAATTGTATGTCATCTAATTTCGAGGCAAATTTCTTTTTTAGGTTGTTATACTCTGCTGAGGTATAAAACGGTCTTATTCCTCCATCTGGTATTATTACTAATGTCTTCTTTTTTGTTTTAAATTTACGTACTAGTGAATGGAATCTAAAAATCTCAGGTCTGTACTGATCTTCTTTGGAAAAAAGAAATACTGCATTCTCTTTGTATCGTGGTGTAGTTTCTAAAAAGAATGAGGTATTATTAGTAAAAGTAGATATTGTTTCAAACAACTTGGGATGAGCTCTTGCCTTTCTTATGGTATATTCCCATAATCGTCCTTCATGAATGGCCTCTTTTACTCTGTCTACCTCAGCCTTTATGGCAAATAGATTGTGGAGTGCCATCTTGTTAGTTCTATCCTCTTTATCCAGAGATAGCATCTCTTTTGGTTTTAATCTGGTACATATTTCACAATTACAAGAAAAATATGCAACTTCAGAGAGATGGGCAGTACCATCTTCCATGATGTATCTATCATGTTTTGCATATAGCATGTAAGATGCAGAATCAAAGGTATCGCAGCCAAGGGCCACTGCAAGAGGTATGGTAAGTGGATGTCCTGCTCCAAACAGATGAAGCGGAATAGAATCTGGAATCTCTTTTTTTGCAGTTATTATCATTTTGGCAAGTAATTTGTACTCGTAAGATTCCATGAATTCAACAGGACTTCCCAAGGCCAACATCTGAAAACCTGAGTCAACAAGTGCTCTTGTTGATTTTTTGACTAAATCTGAATGCTCACTTCCTTGTATTGGTCCAACCCATATCTGACCATTATTGTCTCTAGTATCAAGAGTCTCTTTTGAAACTCTAAGTGTGTGTTGCACGTATTCTATTGCCTTTTTTTTTGAAAGTCCAAGTCCTGTTGGTCGATCTAAAGGAATCGCAATATCAGTTCCTATTCCTTTTTCAAAAGCGGCAATTTTTTTATAATCTACATCTATGTCTCCATATTCTAAGACCTGATATCCGCCAGAATCTGTCATTATTGCACCATCATAATCAATTATCTTGTGAATACCTTGTTTTATTGCCTCATCACCATATCTCTTTAATGTGATGTATGCATTTGTTATGACTAGATCAAATCCCATCTCTCTTAATTTTTTAGCGGGAATTTTTTGTTTGACTGGATGAATTACAGGAACATATGCAGGAGTCTCTACCTTACCGTGATTTGTATGAAGTATTCCTATTCTTCCTGCAAGATCTGATTTTTTTATTTCAAACATTTTAAATTTTAATCTGATATGGCGTAATTTGAACCTAGTATGGAAAGAATTTCCTCATGTCTCCTTTCTTGAGAACTAGTTGTAGCCAATCCACATTATCTTCCACTCTACTTCCTTTGAAAATTGATTCTACCTTCTTTATCGTTGCAGAAATTGATTTATCGCTCGTATCAATTTGAAAAGTCTTCTTTCTACCAAATTCATGTACTGTGTCATGATAGACAATACCTAATATCTCACTACCTATGTTCTCAAGTGATTTTTTGCTGGTGTATTTCCTTTTCTTGTATATCGATTGCAGTTTGTATGGACTTTTCCTTAAAACCACAGCCATTTCTATATTCTTTGGTGATATGACATAAGGAGCAAGATGTCCTACAAGTATCGAGTCATCTGAATTCATTTTGTCTATTATTTTTTTTAACTTGTCAACATCAACATCAAGAGTACCATTATTCTTTTTGAATACTCTCTCACTTATTGCAATCTTGTTGATATCAATTATCTCAAGGTTTAGCTTCCTTGAAATCAATTTTGCTATGGTATGTTTACCCGTTCCAGGATTGCCGGTTATTATTTTCAATAAATATCCTGTAATGGAATGAAATTAAACACTTTTGGAATACTAATAAGAGCATATCTTTGATTAATTCTCATGCAAATTGGCCTATTAGGAAAAACCAATGTAGGGAAATCGACATTCTTTTCAGCTGCTACTCAGACAACCGCTCAGGTTGGTAATTACCCATTTACAACTATTGAGCCAAATGTGGGAATTGCTTATGTGAAAACTAATTGTGCATGCAAACATTTCGCAATAAATCATAATCATCCATTATGTGTTGATGGAATTAGATTTATTGCAATCAAGCTAGTGGATGTTGCAGGTCTAGTTCCTGGGGCTCATGAAGGAAAAGGTCTTGGCAATAAATTCTTGGATGATGCAAGAACATCTGAGGTGTTAATCCATGTAGTAGATGCGTCAGGTTCTACAGACATGCAAGGTCAACCTGTACCTGCAGGAACTCATAATCCACTTGAAGATGTTAAATTCGTTGAGGAAGAATTTGATCAATGGATGAAACAAATACTTCAAAGAGAATGGCAAAAACTTACTAGAGAATTAGAAAGCAAAAGTGGTAAGGTGATTCAAGCAATTGCACAAAGATTTAGTGGACTTGGAATAGATGAATATGACGTAGAGTCAGTACTGCACAACCTGAATTTACATTCAAAAAAACCTCATGATTGGAACGAAGATGAACTTGTTTCATTTGTTAAAACGCTTAGAAAACGAACAAAACCAATCATAATTTCTGCAAATAAATCTGATCTTTGTCACGATCTTAGTATCTTGGATGAATTTAAAAAAATACATCCAACTATTGCATGTAGTGCAGAAACTGAACTTCTTTTGAGAAAAGCAGCAAAGAATGGAATTATAGAATATCTGCCAGGCGAAAAATCTTTCAAGATTAAAGATGGAATTAACCTAAATCCTCAACAGAGAAATGCACTTGATCTAGCAGAAAAAGTTATCTCTAAATTGGATGGAACTGGAGTTCAACAAGTCCTTGACTCTGCATGTTTTGATCTTCTAAAATTAATTACGGTATTTCCAGTGGAAGATGAAACGAAGCTATCTAATAAAAATGGGGAAGTTCTACCTGATGCAAAACTCTTACGACCAGGCGCTACTGCGCGAGACCTAGCAAAATCAATACATCAGGATCTTGCAAATGGTTTTCTTTTTGCTATTGACGCAAAAACAAAACAAAGAGTAGGAGCAGAACATCAACTCAAAAATGGGGATGTTTTAAAAATCGTATCAACTCTAAGCAGGGGATAAAATGCTCAGTCTTGGAATAGAGAGTACGGCTCATACATTTTCATGTGCGGTAATAGAAAAAAAGGGAAAACAAGGAAAGATCCTATCTGATATACGAAAGATCTACAGACCTCCAGAAGGAGAAGGAATTCATCCACGTGAAGCATCACGTCATCATGCAGAAAATTCTCCCGAAGTTCTTTCAGAGTGCCTTAGAAAAGCCAATGTAAAAATTAATGATCTTGATATTGTATCATATGCAGCAGGTCCAGGTCTTGGACCATGTTTGAGAATTGGTGCAGTGGTAGCCAGATCTTTATCTTCGTATTATGATATTCCAATATATCCTGTAAATCATGCACTAGGTCATATCGAACTTGGAAAAATGCTGACTGGTGCAAAAGATCCTTTAGTGTTACTTGTTTCAGGAGGGCATACAATGATCTTGGCATTTCTTTCAAGGAAATGGAGAGTTTTTGGTGAAACTCTGGATATTACTCTCGGCCAATTACTAGATCAGATTGGAAGGTATGCTGGATTTGCATCACCATGTGGTCCAAAAATAGAAGAACTTGCATCCAAATCAAAAGAGTATCTCCCACTGCCATATGTTGTAAAGGGAAATGATGTGTCATTTTCAGGTCTCTTGTCTGCAACAAAAAGAATAATTCCAAAGGGAATAGAGGCCACATGCTTTTCATTACAAGAAACTGCATTTTCTATGATAGGAGAGGCAACAGAAAGAGCTCTTTCATTTACTGGAAAAAAAGAACTCTTGGTTGTTGGAGGAGTTGCTGCGAACAAGAGATTGTCTGACATACTCTCAAGTATATGTAAAAGACATAACTGCAAGTTTTTTGTAGCGCCAAAAAAATATGCTGGAGATTGCGGTTCTCAAATATCTTGGGTTGGATTATTAGAGTCATCAAAGAAGATGGGAACAAAATTAGAAGATACTTTTGTAAAACAATCGTGGAGATTAGATACTGTTGAAGTTCTTTACTAGGGTAAATATTTGGAAATAGCCTCTTTCACTTCTTTTTCCCACTTTCCTGTATTGTATACTCCAAACTTGTAGGTCTTTTCACTTTCATCTGTTTTTATTTTTATTCTTACTTTTTTTATCAATCTACCTTCTTTTGCAACTTCTATTATCTGATTGAGTCTAGCTTCAAGAACTGTTTTTCCAAATTTCTTTGAAAAATCCATAATTCTTCCCTCTGTCTTATCAAATGCAATTCTCTTGTTTGTCAGCGTTAGAATACCTGAACCAAGAGAGTCTTCAGAACAATCCTCTTGTATTATTCGCTTCTCATCTGGTTCCATGTTGTTTTATTTATACCCGATGTTATAATTGTATATTTGACAAATCATAAATTTTGTTTCAAAAAACTATTTTATGAAATGAAATGATTGTGACTTAAATTATGTTCAACTCTGCTAGTTTTTATTGAAACTGCTCAAAAAAGGTGCAGAAGCTGATATCTATATCACATCTTGGAATGGTCAAAACTCTGTTTTAAAAATCAGAAAAAAGAAAGATTATCGAATCCGTTCTCTTGATACTAGGATACGAACACTGAGAACTATAAGGGAGGCAAAAATGATCTCTGAGGTAAAATCTTTTGGAATCACTACACCTCTTGTTTATTTTGTGGATGAGAAAAAATGTGAAATATATCTTCAGTTCATTGAAGGTAGATTAATTCGAGATCTTCCTGCAAAACAAATCATAAAAACATGTAAAGAAATAGGCAAAATCGTGGGAATTCTACATAAGAATGGAGTTATGCATGGAGACCTGACCACTTCAAATTTTGTTCTCTCTCAAAAAGGATTGGTAATACTTGATTTTGGACTTTCACAAAAAACAGATAAGATTGATGATTATGCCATTGATCTTTCGTTTATTCAAGGAAGTTCTTAACAGCGCCCATGCTCAAATTGTAGACTACGCTTGGGCTTTATTCATACAAGGATATCAAAAGATATTGGGAAAAAACATAACTGAAAAAATCATTAATCAAGTTTTGGTGATAGAAAAAAGGGGTAGGTATGCAAATGTCATCTAGTATATTTTTTGCCAGTTCGAACAAGAATAAATTTGAGGAGGCAAAAAACATTACTTCAAAATTTGGATTAAAAATAAAATTTCTAAAATCTACTCTCCAAGAAATTCAAGCAGATGATCTGGAAGAAATTGCAAGGCATAAAGCCATGGACGCATTTTCTATTTGTTCAAAACCTGTAATTGTGGAAGATGATGGTCTTTTCATAAAATCATTGAATGGCTTTCCTGGACCATACTCTTCATTTGTATTTAATACAATTGGTAACAAAGGAATCTTACGTTTAGTATCAAAACCAAGGGATGCATCATTTAGATCAATTATTGCATATTGTGAAAGAGATGGTGATGTACATTTGTTTAGTGCAGACGTAGAGGGAACAATATCAAAAAAAGAACAAGGTATGAGGTGGGGTTTTGATCCTATCTTCATTCCTCGCGGAGAAAACCAATCATATTCTCAGCTTGTGGAAAAAAACCAGATATCTCATAGATATCTAGCATTGAAAAAATTTGCTAATTGGTACCTAAATAAGAGGAAATCACACGGTCGATGAATCTTTTCTGATTCTGAAGGACAACAATTCTTGACATCTCACTTTCATCCATGATTGAATACATTCCACTTTGTTTTACAATCTGATTTGAAAAATGTCTTATTTCTAACATGTCTGGAGAATTTGCATATTCTAATCTATTTCTTGATCTGCCAACATGCATGTATGATTTTAACTCTATAAAATGTACATTAGCACGATTTATCAATTGTGCATATTCAGGAATTAATTTTTCATCAGCATTGTAGTCTTTAATTAAAGTAAATCGTAATACTGTTCTTGTATCCAGTTCCGCAAGTAATTCCAGACTTGTATTCCATCTCTCCCATGCATCTTTGTATTTTGGTCTATTTACTAGATCAAATATTTCTGCGTTTGGAGCATTTGTTGAAAGATACAACTGCGTTGGTAATGCATCTTCATCTCTGAGTCTTTGTAACATTTCGGGTTCCTGACCATTCGTTACAAGAAATATTGATTTTGTAGCCGGGAGTTTCTTTAGATATTTTATAAGTTCAGGCAATTGTGGATACATGGTAGGTTCTCCTGATAGTGAAATGGCATAATGACTAGGAAGAAGTGACTCGTCTCAGCTTTTCCTTGTTGCTTTTTGGATCACCGTAATGACCCATGATCAATTTCTTACGTTCTTCCATTAAATTAGACATGATTATCTCGGGAGGTGCAACTTTATCATCTGGCATCTTCAAAGAACTGTAAAACTCCATTGGCCTCCAGCAGTAAACACATCGATTTTCACAAAACATTCCAGCTGGAGAAAATTCCATACATCTGTGAGTTGAAATCCCATAGAACTTGTGTTTATAACACTGGCCACCATCTTTGAATGATTTTTTTGTCCAATGACAAAGTTCGACAGTTCCATGATCTGAAACTCCATACTTTGCTTTCTTTCACTGATCTAGAATCATTGGCTTGATCTGAATGAAATCATTTGAAACTTCTACTGTTTCTCCAGAGCAACTCATGACTTACTTTTTGAGCTGGTTTTAATTAAATCTAGGCTACTAATCTATTTCCAGAATGATACACATGGAGCATTTTCCATTGGAACACACCATATTGTACCAAGGTATAACATGCTTCCAAAGATAACTGCTGCAGTAATTCCCATGGCAATGAACCAGTTTCTCGACTTCATGAGTGCGGATGTTTTTTTTGTTGCTAATAAACTTACGCATGATTATCAAGAAGCGATCAATATGTATTTTGTAATCTAAAATATCATAAATCAAATCCTTGAACTATTTCAAAAGGATGCATTATCCACAAAACTATCTTATATTACATACTGATAACGCATAGCATGAATGCTGCTAGAATAGTCAGAGTAAAAGAAGCTCTTGAAATTCAATCTCTTGAAACTCCAAAACCTAGGGGATCTCAAGTTCTTGTTAAAGTAGAATCTGCTGGTGTTTGCCATAGTGATATACATCTCTGGGATGGTGGATATGAGGGGCCTGCAGGTTCTTTCATGAAAACAACTGATAGGGGTGTAAAATATCCATTAACTCCCGGACATGAAGTTGCTGGAGTCGTAGAGAGCATGGGTGAGGATGTAGAGGGATTTGTAAAGAATGAGAAGGTTCTAGTATTTCCTTGGATAGGTGAAGGCTTATGTCCAGCTTGTAGGGTAGGAGAGGAAAATCTTTGTGACAAACCAAGATCTTTGGGTGTTTACAATGATGGTGGTTATGCAGAATATGTTCTTGTTCCAAATTACAAATATTTGGCAAAAATAAATGATATGGACACAGATGTATGTGCACCTTTGTCCTGTTC
>CAVRLU010000012.1:0-10982 GCA_963722115.1 uncultured Nitrososphaerota archaeon | reverse complement strand
ATTACACCAGAAGAAGTTGAGATAGTAAATGGAGACATACTTCCATTGCTTGGAGAAGATGAAAAAACAGTAAAAGAAGGAATTAGCAAAGCTGCATCTAAACTTGCAAAATTAAAGTCAATCAGTTCAGAATCAGAAGTACAAAATTTAGAAAAAACAATTTCTGCATTATTATCCAAGATTCAACAGATTGCAGAAAAGATTCAAAACAATACTAGTAAAATGATTGCAGATGAACAGTTCCTAACACAACCACAAGTGGCAGAAACTGTTTTGATGTTAAGTGATGATAATATAGGACAGATCCTAAATGGTAAAGTCATACCTGGAGACCGAGTGTTTTACCCAGTAAAACCACACATAGCATGTTCAATTCCAGAGACTCACCCAAACTTTAATTCTAAAGTTGTGTTATTTGCAGTAGATGCTACAGATGAATCAGATGTAGCAAGAACTGAATTTCTAGCACAAAAAATCGAAGACAGTGGAGGAAAGACAGTAATTCTAATCTCAAAAACAAGTCCCAAGATTGCTGAGGAGCGATTATCAAAATTCCATTCTCATGTAATGGATTTGTCAAATCAAGAGAGCGTAAAGAGAATGCTAAATACAGCAACTCAGAAAATAGGACCAATCAGTACGGTAGTATACATAACTGGAAAAGTTCCCCAAGTGGGCAAGTTTGTAGATTTATCAAGAAAGGATTGGGATGGCCTTGTTGACAAGTTCATAAACACACCTGCCATCTTTTTGCAAGAATCTCTCAATACATTTGTGCCAGGAGGAGCAAAGAACCCACCGCTTTTCAAGAACAAGGAAGGAACCATGATAGTCATAGGACCAGACATGCCATCAGGAGGCAAAGTTACTGGAGGAGACAGAGCTAGAGTAGAGGTGTTCAGAGGTGCCCTCAGACCATTTGCCACCACAGTAAACCAAGAACTTAGTGATGTTCTAAAATCAAAACTTAGGATTTACTTGGTGCTACCTGGAAGCGTAGACGGGACAGAATCAAACAATGAAAACATAATCAAGGCAGTCAATTATCTCACTTCTGGAAAGTCAACTAACAATGTAGAGGTAATTTACTATCCAGACGAAACAAGAACCTGATGAAAAAATTCATCCAGTTAAACGTCGGTGACGAGTTTTATTCAGAATGTAAAATATCTCCTTTAGAGCTTGACAGTTATCTTTCATTTTCAGGAATTAAAAACATAATTTACGAGAACAAAGAATTTTCAAGTAATGAAAAAAGAATGGTTTCAGGGAGAGCCATTTTATCAAAGATGGAAGGAGAATTTACAAAATTAGAAGAAATGTACGGCAATCTTTTAATTTTTTACGGGATAGATGGAGACCCGAGTTGGAACAACAGGCAAACTAGATTTCTAAAACCTCTTTTTACAGATGAGAAATTAAAGATAAAATTTAGAATTTCAGAGAAGAAAGAAATCAATGAAGAATTTGGATTAATAGGAATAGATTTTGAAGGAATCAATGAAGAAGGAAAGACAGTGGTAATTTCAAAGAAAAACCTCTACCAGATTAAGAAGGATGTCCCAGAGCGTCAATAATTAGTTTAATTGCAGTAGCCCCAATTACTATAGTTACAAACATTCTAAGTTTTGTCTCATTAATGCGTGTAGATAGTTTACTTCCAACCATACCACCTATGAAAGATCCTATCGAAAGCATTCCTGCCTCATAATAATTAGGGTGACCCAATATCGAGTGCATTATCATACCAGAGGCAGATGCAAACATTAGAATGAATTGAGAAGTGGGCGCAGCCAGTTTCATTGACAATCCAATTGCAATTACCATCAAAGGAACAAAAACAACACCTCCTCCAATTCCGAATAAACTTGAAATTATACCTGCGAAGAAGCTTGCACCTACGGCAAGAAGCATTATTTGTTTTGATAAATTATATTCTCTTGATTCCATTTTTCTTCGCAAGTAAATGTAAACGCATGATGCTACAAGGACAAGTCCAAACAGCAATTTGAACACAGGAGGAGAGACTTCATCTGAAATGTATGCACCTAGAATTGTTCCAGGTATTGAGATAAGTGCAAGTTTGATGCCAAGTGAGTATACTATTCTTTTTTGTCTAGCATAAGATGCAGTAGATGCTACGGAATTACTAAAAGTCTGCAAAGAGACTATTACTTGCTGCAAGAGTTGGTGAGAATCCAAAAAATGTCAACACTGGCACTACAATGAATCCTCCGCCAAGTCCTATCATAGAACCAACTATGCCAGCTACAAAACCAAGTGGTAAAAGCCACAAATATTCAAACAATGATAACACCAAAAGATATTTTCCACAGATTAAAGAGTCACGTCAACCTTCGTAAACCAAGATATTGAGTTAATTACTTGGATACAAGAAGTTTCCAAAGATAACCGTTTTCGTTCGTAGTAAGTTCAATCTTGAAATGCTTGTTTTCCAATGGAAGTACCCGAGTACTAGTAGTAGGTTCTTTAGTAGTAAGATGAGTATCACGTAACTTGTCTACTAGTGCAGATAAGGTTGGAAATCCATCAGGGACTTCCTTTTCCCAGCATTGACATATAGTACTGTTGACAACAACTCCAAAAACAGTTTTTACGTCACCATAGTTGGTTAACAGTGGGTTTGATTGTAATGCCACTACTACAATCCCAGGTATATCTGGAGAGCCCAACATGTTAACATCCCCAAGAAATCCCTCTTTATCTTTGAGTTCAGTAGAAGTACAATACGTTACAAGAGCCTGTTTGTTTGGATCAGTAAGAAAGTTGCAATATTGATGAACATCGGCTTGGCTACTCAGTCGAATTGGTTTTGTCATATTGATATGATATGTTGCCAAGGTAGAACGGATATCAGAGTTAGCCTCATCATAAGAAAAATCAAGAAATGCAACTTGACCAGATTGCTGATTATTCTGATCTGCTACCGGAAGAATGTTGAACTGAGTAATTACAATAATAACTACAGCTATGGCAGCGACAGCTATTCCCAAATAAACATACTTTTTTGGCTTCATACAATAATCCCCCTATAATGCTTTAATAAAGTAATCTTAGAATTCGTCAATCTTAATTAATACCAAAATGTGTCTTGTGGATATTGCGAATAATATTATCAGGTTTTGGAGTTGTTGGACAAAGTTTTGCAAAACTATTGCTTTCTAGATCAGAGGATCTATATGCAAAACATGGATTAAAGCCAAGAATAGTTGGAGTCTTTGATTCAAAAGGTTCAGCAGCATCTTCAGCAGGTCTTGATTTAAACAGATTGTTAGAGGTGAAGAAAAAATATGGTAACATAAGAAAATATCACAACAAGGAAAAAGATGCAAATGGTCTAGACATGATAAATGGAATGGATGCAGAGGTACTAATTGAGACCACTCCAAGTAACTACAAAGATGCAGAGCCTGGCATGTCACACATTGTAAGTGCAATGAAAAAAGGATTACATGTAATTACAGTAAATAAAGGACCGCTAGACTCTTGCATTTCCATCACTGATTGAATTGGCAACATACAATCAAGTTCAGTTAAAATTTAGTGGAACTGTGGGAGGCGGAACCCCAATCTTAGACTATGCAAAGAACAGTTTGCGTGGAGAGCGTATAGTATCATTCCAAGGAATTCTAAATGGTACTACTAACTACATACTAACAAACATGGCAACCGGATTAACGTTCAAGGCAGCTCTTGCAGATGCCAAGAAGAAAGGATATGTTGAAGCAGATGAGTCGTTGGATATAGACGGTTTTGATGCTGCGGCCAAACTTGTCATACTTGCCAATTGGATAATGGATATGAAAGTGACCATAAAAGACATCAAAAGAATAGGAATTAGGGACGTTACTACATCAGATATTAAAAAGGCAACATCCCATGATTGTGCAGTAAAATTGATTGCTTCATGTAACAAGGAGTTAATGGTATCACCAAAGGAGATACCTCTTGACGATCCAATGTGTGTCAACGGCACCCTAAATGCTATCACGTTCAATTCCGAGCACTCTGGTCAGCAGACAATAATTGGACGTGGTGCGGGAGGCATAGAAACAGCTAGTTCAATTTTACGTGATTTGTTAGATATCAAACAGGAAATGTCAAGAATTGAAGTCGCATAACATATCCAAAAGTGATATTTCAGAAGTCGTTGACAAAATGACTAAGCAATGGCGTATCGAGTTACCAAAAGCAAAGACATTGGTGTTACATGAACTTGATGACAGTACAAGCTTGATAACTGGAGATAGCATAACAGCTATACGAATAGGAGAAATTTATCTTCCATTTCTTTCAGAGACAGGACTTTTAGAAAAATTCCCAAAGGCAATAGTTGATGCAGGAGCAATAAAATTTGTTTGTAACGGAGCTAATGTCATGCGTCCTGGAATTAAAAAATTTACAGAATTTCAAAAAGACGACATAATTTGCGTTGTTGAAGAAGTACATAACAAGTTTCTTGCAATTGGAAAAGCATTGGTATCAAGCGAGGAGATGTCAACTATAACAAAAGGCGAAGTGGTAAAGAACTTGCATTATATTTCCGATAAATATTGGGAAGCTGCTAAACTAATTAAAAAGTAAACAATTTATTTTTCAGTGGTTTCTCTTGTTCCGTTCTTGTCAACTACAAGTACGTCAATCCCGTCACCACTTGCATTGTCTCTCATTATTGCAGATCTTATGGATTTGATTGCCAGTTTTACGGCATCCTGTTCGCTCATCTTTGGTTTGAATTCCTGGTCAAGAACTCCAAGTGCCATCTCTGCACCGGTTCCTACTGCTGCATAGTCATCAGGCAAAACAGAACCTAGTGGGTCCAATGTGTAGATCACCGCTTCGCCGTCTACTCCTCCAACTATGACCTGTGTCAAAAGTGGATAGTATCTTCGCTCGTACATAAGACTGGACATCATTTTTGCCACTGAGTTTGGAGGAATCTCACGTTTGAGTTCCATCTTTCTGATCTTGGTCATTGCTCTCATCTGCATTGCAAGAACCTGCATGTCTGCAACCATTCCGGCACAGCATGCGCCAACAAAATCAGTAATCTTGAATGTCTTCTTAGTAGTCTTGCTTACCACAAAATTGCCATAAGAGATTCTTCTCTCACTTGCCATAACCACGCCACCGTCATAGGTAATGCCGACTGCGGTAGCTCCTGGCATGTACATGTAAGCCATGTTTGAACTGCAAAATGAGCACAATAAAGGCCTTTCTGTATGATCATGCACAGATCAATTATCTAGAGGCAAGAGATCAGATAATTTCCAACCTTTTCAAAATGGGATTTTATAAAACCTATTGTAATGCAAAATTTCGAATTATTTTGCACATACATTTTGTAGTTTTTCTCAACAAGTCAATCCTTGCAAATTCATTGGGTGAATGAATTCGTGAAAAAACATATGTGCTTCCTATTGCAATACATGGAGATTTTAGGAATTTAACAAATGAAAACATTGGGCCTGTTCCGGCAGAAGAGACACTGAGTATAGATGTTCCAAATGATTCATCTGCTGCCTTTTTCACGGTTTTAACAAAAGGATCAGAAATCTTGGTTCTAGCTGCAGCCTCACCATGAATCAGTTTAACTTCAATATCATCAAATCCATTTTCTTTAAGATGTTTCTTTAGTCTAAGCAATTGCTTTTGTGGATCCATTTTAGGAATTAATCTAAAATCAATTTTTACCAACGCATTGGAAGGCAAGACAGTCTTTGCACCAGGTCCCTCATAACCAGATGAGAGTCCAGCTATGTTACACGTAGGTTCTCCTACCAGTGCTTTTTTTATTGCTATACCTTTTTTATTTCCTACAAATTTTCTAATACCATATTCTTTTTTGAATGAATTTTCATCAAATGGTTCAGAACCTATTATCAAAAGATCTTCTTTTGTAAATTTGTCTACTTCGTTGTACCAATCTTTAATCAGTATTTTACCATTCATATCACGAAGTGTCTTTAATGCTTCAACAAGCCTCCAAGCAGGATTTTCTATTATTACCGCCAAGCTAGAATGTGCATCCCGTACTGATTCTTTTTTAGATAATTCTACATATAGTAGACCCTTCATTCCAAGGCTGATTATTGGCCTATTCTTTTCATCCACATAGCCAAATTCCCAGATAACTGCATTACAGGACAGTTTCTTTTCATATTTTCTCAAATATTCTTCAATGTGTACACTTCCAATCTCTTCTTCTCCTTCGATGAAAAATTTAATGTTGCAAGGAACATCACCTGTTGTTTTTAGAAATGCCTCTACAGCCTTTATTCTTGTAATTAATTCGCCCTTGTCGTCAGCAGAACCTCTTCCATAAATCTTATTTCCTTTGATTTTTCCACTGAACGGTTTATCATCCCATAGTTCAAGAGGTTCTTCTGGCTGTACATCATAATGATTATAGAAAAGCAGTGTCTTGTCAGGATTTTGTTTTGATTTGACCTCACCATATATCGCAGGTGGAATTCCTTTTTTGATACGAAGTATCTCTGCATGCATGCCAGACTTTTTCATCATTTGAACAATCAATCCAGCGCATTCCTCAAGCCCCAGATTTTTTGCTGAAACACTTGGTTGTTGTATTAGCTTTTGTAAATCAGAAACTAGTCTTGAAAAATTCTTGTCAACATAGTTTTCTTGCATAAATTATTTCACTTTATCAAATGGTTTCATTGCAAATGGTATAAAATCCAATAAATCGGTAGCTACAATATGCAAACCATATTTTTTTTGTGCCAAATATCCAGCCTTTCCATTAACAAATACTGCTGCAGAAGCTGCCTGTACAGGATTTTTATTTTTTGAAAGCATTGCCGCTACAACACCAGATAGTACATCGCCTGTTCCTCCCACAGTCATGGCAGCAATATTTTTTGGATTCAAATAAGTTTGAGTTCCATCAGATACAATGTCGGTTGGGCCTTTTAGCAATATGGTTACGCCGTTGGTTTTTGCATATTTTTCAACCATGATAGTTCTCTGTTTTACATTATCTGGAGGCAGTTCTCCAAAAAGTCTCCTAAATTCCCCAGCATGAGGTGTAACAACCACTTTTTTGTCTTGGATATCTGGAAGAATTTCAGGCACTAGACAACTTGCATCAAGTGAGAGCATAACTGCCCTATCTAAAAGAGAACGAATCAAAATTTTTATTGCTTCACGATCTTGAATTCCAAGGCCCATCCCCATTGTGGCAGAATCCAGTTCTTTTGGTATGATTCCAAGTAATTTTTGGACTGAGCCTCTAGTAAGTTTGACATCAACTAATGGTACAACAATAAGATTTGGAGAGAAGGCGCGAGTTGACATTACATTAATTTTTGGAACACATGTGTATACCAGATCAGTTCCTGCTCGTAATGCTGCAATAGATGACAATATCGGAGCTCCGTGATAGAGATAATTCCCACCGAGAACTAGGACTTTGCCATTATCACCTTTTCTAGATGAAGTCTTTCGTGCAGGTATGAAGCTCTTAACAATGGGAGACTGCAGAATCTTTGTCAACAGTCGTTTTATTTTTTAAGAGATGATAAACTTTCGTCTTCCGAAGATTCAGGTTCTTCAGTCTCAATTTCTGGCTGTTCAACAGGTGCCAATATCTTACGGAAGCTTGCAGGTGTTATGACCTTTCGTGCAAACGCAACATATGTGGTATGACCTATGGCTCGGAACGAGTGTCTTGTCTTACCATCTCTTGCTTCTATAGTTCTCACAATCTGCTCTGTACATTCTATATCAAAGAAATCATTTTGTCGTAATGCTGCAGCAAGTTTCTCCAGCTGATTCATGGTCGGACATATTGAAACAAATGCTCCACTGCCCTTTAGCATCTTTCTTGCTTGTGGAACAACTACCCAAGGATCTCCAAGATCAACAATGACTACATCCGCATCTTTTTGCGGCATCTTTTTGGCAGTCTTTATGTCTAATTTTGTCATTGTCACATACTTGGAAACCCCCGCCTTTTCGATATTTTTTCTTGCAATTGCCATAAAATTTTCGTCTACATCATAAGTGTAAACATGACCTTTTGGTTTTACAATGCTTGCAAGAAAGGTTGTAAAGGAGCCACTTCCTGTGCCAATCTCCACTATTTTTTGACCACTTTGTAGTCCAATTCTTGCTGCGATAAATCCCAGATCCTTTGGATAGACAATCTGAGTGCTACGTTGACTTTTCAGTACATAATCATAGATGGTAGGTTCTAGAGCAAAGATTATCTTGCCTTTGTTAGTCTTGATTGCGCTACCAAATGGTTTTCCTATTACTTTTTTATGATCTATTATTCCGACATGAGTATGAAATTTTTGTTTTGGTGCAACTTTCATTAGCCATTTTTTTGAATCATTATAAAAAAACAACACATTATCGTTTTGTTTTATTTTCTTCACAACTCAACCTAATCAAATGTGGATAGTTAATCGTTTACACTTAACTTTAAGAAGTTTATATAAATATACGAGGTTAAATCGTCATTGTCCATACTAGACCAACTAAAGACTCGTGAATCATACATGGATAAATTTCCAAAAGGTTCCAGGTCGGCAATATCCAATGAAAAGGCTGCGTTAAACAGCCTTGACAAATTCTGTGAGTGGAAGTTTCGCGTGTCAGCAGAATCTGTAATTCGCGAGTTGACCAAGTTTGACGAGAAAAAAAAGTGATAAAACTCAATGGAATGATAAACTTGGTAGAGAATATCATTATGGTAAAACAGTTGCAAACTATACCAAGATTGTATCAAATTCTAAAACTGTTTGGTTTTACACAGATAAAGACAATTTGTATTTCTGGGGTTTTGGGATTGTAGATAAAATACAAAATGAATCAGAGGGAAAATTCATTGCAACGTTGAGAAATTTCCACTATTTTGATGACGAATATGATGCACAAAGTACAGTAGAACCTAGTGAGATCAAAGCACCATTTTTAATTCAACAACAAATCAAAAAACTTAGTTCTTGGAATCCATTCAATTCCATAATAGAAATAAATGAACAAATCTATGATCAAATAATGCAAAGTGAACATCTAGAAAGTACATTTGAAAACCAATCATTACCTTTTCCATCACCTGAAATCATCAAGACTGCAAAAGATGAGATCAAAGAAGAGATATTGGTAAATGATGATACACTTGAATCAAATTACAAGTACTCTTCTTTCAGGTAAAAATATACTACTTGTAGGACCTGTAGGTTCTGGAAAAACTCACCTAGCCACAATTCTACCTGAAATCATGTGGAAAGAATACGGCGGATACTATTCTCAAGTATATACTGCAACAGCTGATTGGACCACTCAGGATGTAATTGGCGGAATATATCCAAAATTAGATGCAAATGACCAAGTAATCTATGACATACAAAAGGGGTGTGTTGCTGAAACTGTTGCTCAAAATTGGTTAAATGAGACAAGTAAGTCCAAGAAGAGAATTTTGTTTGACGGAATTAAAAATAATGAGATTAAACGCTATAGAGGGGTCTGGCTGGTAATTGATGAATTTAATCGTGCAAATATTGACCGTGCATTTGGACAACTCTTTACTGCTCTAGAATACAAGAATTTACCAGATCCCAACAACAGATAAGGAAACAGCATATGAAAATCTGTTAATTCCTGAAGATTATAGAATAATTGGAACTCTAAATACATCTGACAAACACTTTTTGCATACTTTATCTGATGCATTAAAACGGAGATTTGCAATAATAGAATTACCAGTTCCAACGTATGAACAAAAAAAATCTGAATTATACTATGTAGCCAAAAAGGCTCTAAAAGATCTCCAAAACTTGACTACAACTATACAAGTTGATGATTCTAAAAAGGAAATTTTACCAACTAGTGATCCTGACGCAATAAAAATTCTTGAAACGCTATATCTTTTGATGACCTACATTAGAGAGATAAAACCACTTGGTACTGCATTATTGATTTCAATGTTTAGATTCATGATTACTAATCACACCATTACAAACAACTGGCAAAAGATTTCTGATTCTCCTGCATTAACTTCTAACATCCTTCCCCAATTAAAAATCTTCCATATTGGACACTCAAGGTAACAAAATCTGTTTTCAATTCAATCCTGGACAATTTTTCAAAACTGATCCAGAAATGAAAGGCGATGGATATGAAAATTATAGAACTGACTTTGAACACTTGTATAATTTTCTTAAAAAAATAAAACCAATACCCTCAGGAGTTTTTAAGAGATTTTGATCAGCAATCTTGACAGAAGAAGATTTTGCATTACTTACTCCATGGTCTACTGAAATTGTAAGACCAAGTCTTCCAAATTTCTCCATAGGAATTACAAAATTAATAGAAGAAAAAGGATTCACAGAGGAATCCGAATTAGATGAGTAAAAAAGACATTTACAAAGCAGTGAGCGATATAATACAAAATCTCACAAAATCTGAATTTGATAGTATTAGAGAGAATTACGAGTTTTTTGCCTTTAAAAATCCTCAATTAGTTGAAGAGTTTTCAGGTGAATTTGAGAGGGTTAGAGACGGTAAAAAATGGAGTGCGTTTTACGGGAAATTCGATTCTGGAGCGAGGTAGGAGTAGAAAAGATGAACAAAAGGCTACTTCAATTATGTCTCAGATATGCCCCAAAAGGAAAGGAGTTTTTTAGATTCGATAATGAAATTGGCTCGTTTACACTTCCAACTAGGATAAGACAAGCTAAACAAATTATCACTACTTGCAAAAGAATTGGTTTTTGACATTTTCCCAAGAATAGAAGGACATATGAATTTCAAAACAGAGATGGAGTCTGAGAATTTAAAAGTCATAAGAGGGAAAATTGATTGGAATTCTACAATTTTACAATCAGTAAATCGTGGCGAGAAATTTCCATTATCTTTTACATGCGTTAACATAATCGAACTAATTTTGAGACTCCTGAGAATCTCTTAGCAATGGCATGTCTACTTAAAAT
>CAVRLU010000011.1:0-66705 GCA_963722115.1 uncultured Nitrososphaerota archaeon | reverse complement strand
AATAAGCAATTCAAAAAATTCTATTCCAGCAATACAGGCAATTTTTGTTTATCCAACCAAGTCTCTTTCACGAGACCAATATCCAAAGATAAAAGAAATTGCAGACAAGCTTGATATCAAATGTGCAGTATTTGATGGAGATACTAAACAGATAGAACGAACTGAAATTCTTGCAAATCCACCTCAAGTGATTATAACAAACTTTGATGTGTTACACTATCATTTATGGCATAGAACTAGATTTGCTTCACTGTTTAGTACAACAAGATTTCTTGCAGTTGATGAAGCTCATGTCTACTCTGGAATTTTTGGCTCCAATGTTCATTATATAATAAAGAGATTAAAGAGAATTGCACCGAAATTACAGATAATTGCAGCATCTGCTACTTTGGAAAATGCATTATCATTTTGCCAGATGTTGTTCGGAGTAAAAATGGTCCAAGTCTCGGGCTCTGGCAAAAAAGGTAAGATAGAATTTTCAATGCTCTTTCCTTCTTTGATGACTCAACGTGCATTGATGATTGATATCCTAAAGAAATTGACAGTAAAACAACACAAGACTCTAGTCTTTTCCAATTCACATCTTAATTCCGAACTTTTGGCACTTCAGGCAAGAAGACAGAAAGTAGACATCAAGGTTCATCGGGCTGGCCTCATGGCAAATTATAGAAGATCAGTTGAGAACTTGTTCAAGACTGACAAGTTACTTGCAATATCTGCCACTCCTACACTTGAACTTGGAATTGATGTAGGCAATGTAGATGGAGTGATATCATCCACCATACCAGTCAATAGACTCACCCAGAGAATAGGCAGGGCAGCAAGAAAAGGCCAAGGAGGATATGCATTCCTAGTGCTTGGTAACGATCCAATCTCGCAATATTACAAGAACCATCCAGAGGATTATTTTGAAGACACTGAACAAATCTACATTGATCCAAAAAATCCCTTTATTGAAGAATTTCAAGTTATAGCGATGGCATGCGATAAACCAATTGCAAAACATGAATTGCCTGAACACAAAGATGTTATAGAAAGACATGTTGGTGCAGGCAATCTAGTTCTAATTGAAAATAGATATGTTCCAAATTATGATCAGATAAAATCGATTTTAGAAGATTACAGCATAAGAGGCATAGGAAGATCAATTGACATATTTCTAAACGGTAAAAAAGTAGGAGAGCGAGTCTTACCAATCGCATTGGAAGAGCTTCATCCACAAGCAATTTACTTTTTGGCAGGTACTAGATATCAAGTCAAAGAAATAGGATATCCTGAAAAGATGACTGCAAAATTAGAATATCTCCCAAAGAATTATCCATACTACACAAAGTCTTTAACAGAAGAATGGCCAACTATTGAAACAATTTTTGAAAAAAGATTTGCAAATGGAATTGAAGTTGCATTCTGTAAATTACATATTCAAAAAAGAGTATATGGCTATGTCAACTTGGAGTTGGGTCAAGAAGCTGCACAAGGCCAAAAGATTATTTTAGAAAAACCACTTGATTATGATTTTGTTACAAAAGGAATTGTCTTCAAGGCGCCTAGGCCATTAAATGAGATAAGTAAATCCGAGAATGAAGAGTATGTGGAGGCAAGCGGATATCATGCCACAGAACATGTTGTAATAGAAGGAAGCAACATGATAACAGGCGGTGTATCACAGGATTTGGGAGGCATATCTCTTGGAACATCAGGCCTTGTCTTTGTTTATGATTCTGCAATAGGAGGAAATGGTGCAAGTAGAGCACTGTTTGATAGGCTTGAAAAGGCCTTTGAACGCAGTCTAGATATAGTAAGAGAGTGCCCATGCCAAAGCGAATCAGGCTGTCCTCGTTGTACCTTCTCTTACAGATGTGGCAACAATAATGAATACCTACACAAGATTTCAGCAAAAGAGATTCTCCAGAGAATAACAGATGGTGAAAAAACCGAGATTACAGATCCCGTTGAAGGGGACAAACCGCTAGTCTAGACCATAGATCAGGACTAGAAAATACCTTCTGAACAATACAAATTATTAGTCTCATCAACAAATACCCAAACATGGATAAGGTTGCAATAGTAACTGGCAGTTCAAGTGGAATAGGTTTTGAGACATCACTTGCACTAGCACGAGAAGGATACCACACATATGCAACAATGCGCGATATAAAAAAAGGCAGTAAAATTTTAGATATTGCAAAAAAAGAGGATCTTAAAATTGAAGTTATAGAACTTGATGTCAATAACGAATCTACCATAAAAAAAGCAGTTGAAAAAATAGTAAATGAGAAAAAAAGAATAGACGTCCTAGTAAATAATGCCGGATACTTTCTTGTTGGATGTTTAGAGGATTTGTCAATTGAAGACCTAAAAGATCAATTTGAAACAAACTTTTTTGGCGTGGTAAGAACAATCCAAGCAGTTCTGCCCACAATGCGCAGTCAGAAATCAGGAATCATAGTAAACATAAGTTCAGTGGCAGGAAGAATTGGATTTCCGGTAACTCCTGGATATATCAGTTCAAAATTTGCATTAGAAGGTTTGAGTGAATCAATGCGGTATGAGTTATTTCCATTTGGAATTAAAACAATAATTATAGAACCTGGTGTAATCAAGACAAATCTTTTTGCAACTCTCAAAAATACAACAAAGCCAAACTCGGCATACAAGGATATGGCAGACAAGGTGATGAAAGGATTGGTGATGATGTCAGAGATGGGAACCCCACCACAAGAGGTTGCAAAGACCATAATCAAGGCAATAACGTCTGAAAATCCATTACCCCGTTATCCTGTTGGAAATGATGCCATGATGTTTCTTGAAGTAAAAAAAGCCAAGACAGACATTGAGTTTGAAAATTACATAAAAAAAGAGCTTTTTAGCTGAAAATACATCCATTTTATCACCAATTCATCAATTCAAAAAGATTAGAACAAAAAATTCTATGAATTTCATACTATTCTTTTGGTTAGATTGATATACGTCGGAAAGTCAATTTTTGTCAAAGTCAACAGATTTAATCAAAAGTTTAGTGATAACAAAAATGAAATGGAAAACCCTTCAACACAATGGCATTGCGTTTCTTCCTCCTTACGAGTCAAAAGGCATTACGATTAAGATCAAAGAAGAGAAGGTTCCTCTAAGTATTGATGCTGAAGAGATGGTTTACCAATGGGCAAAAAAGAAGGACACTCCATATGTTAAAGATCAAGTTTTTCAGAAAAACTTTCTTGCAGCTTTTGTAAAAGTACTTCCAGCAAAATTCAAAAATAATTCACTTTCAGACATTGATTTTTCTGAAGCATTCAAGGTAGTTGACATGGAAAAGGATTCCAAGTTGACCATGACCAAAGAAGAAAAGAAAAAGATTGCAGCTACAAGAAAGGAGATCAAAGAAAAAATGAAGGCCAAATATGGCAAGGCGACAATGGATGGAAAAGAAGTTGACGTTGCAAATTGGATGGCAGAACCTCCAGGACTTTTCATAGGAAGAGGAGATCATCCACTAAGGGGCAAATGGAAACCAAAGATTACAGAAAAAGATGTTACACTCAATCTTGGAAAAGAAGCCAATGTACCTCCGGGTAATTGGGGCAAGATAATTCACGAGTCGGATTTCATGTGGCTTGCAAGCTGGGTTGATGTACTTACTGATAAAAGAAAATATGTCTGGCTATCTGATACATCAGATCTCAAACAAGAACGTGACAAGATGAAATATGACAAGGCGACAAAACTTGCAGCCGAGATTGACAAAGTTTTAGGATTAGTGATTAAAAAAATGTCAGACAAGGATGAGAAGGTAAGAAGAGTAGCAACTGTTTGTTACCTAATTTACAAAACTGCAATGAGAGTAGGTGATGAAAAGGATCCAGATGAGGCAGACACTGTAGGTGCTACAACTTTGAGGGTTGAACATGTCAGTTTAAGACCAGGTGTAATAGAGTTTGACTTTTTAGGAAAAGACAGTGTGAGATGGCAAAAACCACTACCAGTAACAGAACAAGATAAAATGTTTTATGAGAATCTCAAAAAACTTACAGAGAAAAAGAAAAAGGAAGATTCTCATATTTGATGGAATTACTTCAAGGCATGTAAATGAATTTCTTGGTGGCATAGTAAAGGGGCTTACTGCCAAGGTGTTTAGAACATATCTTGCAACCCAAGTAGTCATGAATTATCTTAAAAAAGTGGATAACCTCAAGTCAAAATCTGAAAATATCAAGATATACCATGCAAGACTAGCCAACTTGGATGCTGCAATAACATGCAACCACAAGAGAACCATTCCTAAGAACTTTGATGAAACTTTACAGAAGAGACGTGATGCAATAAAGAAACTAAAAGAAACCAAACCTAAAACTGAAAAACAAGCCGAGAAACTAAAACAACGTGAAGAAAAATTAAAACTTACACTGGAATTAACTGAAAAAACTCGAGATTATAATTTAGGAACGTCTCTTAGAAATTACATCGATCCCCGAGTCGTCAAAGCTTGGTCAGATGTAGTGGGACTTGAATGGGAGAAACTTTACACATCTGCACTTCAGAAGAAATTCCAATGGGTATCCAAAGTTGACACCAATTGGAAAAATATCGCACAAACCTAAGCAAGCTACATTTAATTGCATCAAGAATTTAGGCGTTAATTATGCCGGGGTAGCTCAGCCTGGCCTAGAGTGCCAGTCCACACAAGGGTATTACTCATAATCTGGAGGTCGTGGGTTCGAAACCCACCCCCGGTATACACCGTTTTTTTCATGCTATCTTACCTCTGATCTTGGATGATACCAGCGTTTTGATACTAAAATTGTAAATCATGTTCAAATAGAGATGGAAAATAAACCAGATTCACCATGATCTTCCAATAATCCATATCAAGTTTTTAGTAAATACGCCCAGAAACGAGTTTACAAATAGTTCAGTAAATGGCTAATTCAGGATTAGCTCATTCACGGTAACAAACGAATACTTTTATTTTCATACAAAATAGAGACTATGAAATGTCAAAAAAGATCCTAATTTTTACGGTCCTATTTTCTCTTGCTTTATCCATGACGGTAACCCAAGAGGCAAGTGCTTTAACAAATTCTCCAGGACAATATGGTCGTACCACGACAGCAAGCTCTGGGTCCAAGTAAGGTCTGTGGTGATCACATATGCCACACAGGAGAAAATTCTAAATGGTCACAGGCAGTTTTGGCATCACAACGTCAAGGTCCTGCAAAAGCCTCTGGTGGATACAACGGCATGGTTATAATGCATCAATTGATTGTCAATTCACTAGCAAAATCTAGTCTAAAAATCAATGCAACTAGCTCAAAATAACGCAACATTTCAAAAGTAAATCCCCGGTAATCCAGATTTTTCACATATTATGAACATATTTAGGAATACAATAGAATAGACAACTGTTGCATGTTACAAAATATCAAAAATTATTTTTAATAGTTTTTTCAGTAATAATTTTTAATTCTTATTTTGGTCTTGCTTCATTTCCAGAGTATTTTTGGGATGAAGGAGTGTATGTTGATAGAGCCATAAACTTTGCCAATACACTTCAAATGTATCAAGATCCAAACTATATCGACCATCCACCTTTAGGATGGATCATACCATCATTGTTTTTTGCAGTAATAGGATTTCCAAATTCAATAATCCATTTACAAGCTCAGGATATGAATTTGCAATTACTTTTACTATTTTTAATTCCTAGACTAGTTGCTGTGTCATATATTATACCAATTGCAATTCTTGTCTACAAATTATCAGACCGATTATACAATAACAAAAAATTTGCCCTAATCTCACTTGCTACTTTTGGTTTAATTCCAGCATTTTGGCCATTTCGAAATCTTTTGCTAGATCCTTTGATGATACTCCTTGTACTATTATCATTATTTTTAATCATGCCAAGAAATGATAATGTCTCATCAAAATCAAGGTTAATCATCTCAGGATTACTCTTTGGATGCGCATTACTTGTCAAGTTTTCTGCAATTTTCTTTCTTCCGGCAATGATTATCTATGTTTTAAGAAATAAGAAAACATCCTATAGAATAATATGGTCAGTTCCGCTCATTGTAACTCTTCTCTCATGGGTTTTTACAATGTCAAGCCAACACGACCTAGTTCACATAATATCCACTCAATCATGGCAGGCAGGTAGAGCATCATCGTTGCCATATGGCATTGCATTACAAATTCTTGCTACAGTATTACCAATTGGATTGATCTTTGGAATTACTGGAATAGTACAATTAGCAAAGAAAAAACAGTTTTTTGCACTAATCTTGTCAATGCCATACCTAGGATTTTTGTTTAGAGGTGGTTTTGTTGGATTTGTTCACACAATACCGATTTTACCTATACTGAGTATTTTTTCAGGAAAACCACTCTATGATTTTGCAAATAGAGTTTCTCATATAAAATCAACGCAGATCTATGATAGAACATTTGATCTACTTTTGATAGTTCTAGTATTATCATCAATTGGAATTACAATATGGATAACATCCTTTGATGCAGGACAGGCCCAGAGAGAAGCAATAAAATACCTAGTAAGTACACTACCAAAGAATTCCACATTGGTTACAAATCCAGGTTATGGCTGGGTTGTAAAACAATTCAGACCCGATATTGAAGTTACAGACTTTTTTAGTTTTAATTTTATAAAAAAAATTCCGGATGAAGTATATTTTGCAGATAATACTTCTCCTGATAAACGCGATTTGTCCCTAATACAAACTCAGGGCATCTATGAAAAATCTTGTCTAGTAAAGACATTCAAAACAGTTCCACCACTTATTCATCCCTATTCACTTCCATCAGATATGCCATGGAATGTAATGGTACATCACTTTACTACAAAAGGATGCCCAATGACTTTCCAAAATCATAAGAGATGGCATACAATCCAAGTAGACATGTAGATCCAAAGTTAATGTTAAATTGGCATGCTTGACCCAACCTCATAATGACAGAATTTGAAGAGTTTGCATATGCCCTTTTGGACCAGCTCTCAGTTGAGCTAAATGAGGAAAAAGAGATAACAGAATCAAAGGCAAAGGCAGAGCAGGAATTTGCTTCAAATATAAAATTTGAAAATATTGAAATAATTTGTAATAGACTATTTGCAGATACATCAAAGAAGATAACAGAATTTACCGGAATTCCAGTAACACAGATCAAAGTAGAATTTCCAGAGCTTGTAGAGTTTAAGCGTCTGAAAGGTCGTAAAGTATACCCCACAAAGGAATCTGCAGAATTTGTTGACGAACTTTTTACAGCAATTGCACATGAGGATGTTCAAAAAATAGCATTGCTTGCAGAAAAACAGACTTTTAGATATCTAGTTTATTCCACATACGCAAAGGGATACATCTCACAGATATCTACAACGTATGGAGATTTTTACGAATCTGCAATTTACCTAAACAAGTTCATTTTATCCAGCTATCCTCAAATCATACTATACAAACAAGGCAAGCCCTATGAATCAAGATTTGATCAGGTAAATTCTGGCTACATGGGAGCATTGAAGATGACCATTTTAGAAGAGCAGGTTCACTCTATACAAAACAATCTTTACAACATAAACAAGATAGCAGTCTCTGAAGTAAATGCGATAAATGAAGAGCTTGCAAAAATCATTCTAGGCCTTGATGATTCTACAATTAAAAATCTTTACAATTACTTACAATTACCCGAAGTTCCAGATGAATATCCAATTGCAAAGAGAGCAAACCTATTTTTCATATTAAATCCAGATAATTTCATAGTTCAAGTCTTGGGCCCAGATGTGATGACGTTTAACAAGGTAACAGTTGACCCCAAAATTTTAGAAATGATTCCACAACTTCTTGACATTTACCAAAGATGGTTAAAGCCAATACAGGCACATCATGCTGCATTTACAACAATGGAAGGAATGGCAGAATTTGCAGTAAAAAACATCCTAAAAGAGGATCAAGACTTTAAGAACTACTTGGTTACATTTGCAAATAGTGACATCTCATCTTATCAGGTTAGAAAGAGCATGGGAACAGACTTTACAGAATATGTCTTTTCAAAATTAGGCAAAGACACATACAAAACTCTAATTGAGAATCCTCCCACAACTCGTGAACTCAAAAACCCAGAAAGTTATCTAAATAGAAGATGAGTAATTTCGATCCATTTGCAGCAGAGTGGATATCTTATGCAAAAAGTCCACAATACACATTGGTTGAAAAATGTCTAAAGTTATCCCAGATACTAGAATTTCCTAATCTAGACATATCAGAGTATATCCAGAAATTAGAGATCATTGGAGCAGGGGTTACGCGATCATGTTTCAGATGTGAAAAATCCAATCTATTTGGTTTCTATGTTAAACGAATACATGTTTGACATTTTAGGATTTCAAGGAGATGATGATGATTATTACAACCCAAGAAATAATTTCCTAAATGTCGTAATAGACAAACGTAGTGGAATACCAATCACATTATCTATAATTTACATTGAGATTGCAAAAGTGATAGGTCTTGAGCTTAAACCCGTTGGATTTCCAGGTCATTTTCTTGTAAAATATTCTGAAGAGCTAATTCTTGATCCCTTTAACAGAGGCAGTCTATTAGATATCGAGGATCTTCAGGACATATTGGATGCAACTTATGGGGAAGGAGTAGAATTTGAACCAGAATATCTAAACGATGTAGAATCAGAAAAGATCCTGATCAGAATTTTAAGAAATCTAAAGGGTTCTTACACTGAATCATTTAACTATGAAAAAGCAATGCATTGCATCAACATGGTACTAGGTCTCGAACCTGATTCACCTGAAGATATCAGAGATAAAGGAATTGTTCAGATAAGATTACTTCAAAAGGATCTTGCATTAATATCACTCAACAGATATCTCGAATTGGCCCCTGAAGCAGATGATGTTGACGATGTTTTAGAAATGATAAAAAGTATCAAAGAGAAATCTAGTCAATGATTGATTGTATGTCTTTTCCTTTTTTGATTAATTTATGTTCATAACGTACTATCTTGTTTCGCATAGTTCCTTTCAAGATATCCACTTCGTTTCTCAAGCTAGCAACTTCGTCTTCTAGTCTAGCTACTCTTTCATAAATGGATTCATCTTCGCCTGCCATATATTCAATCTGCACTAGATGTGATCTTAAAAATTTATGGTTTATTTTATTGAGGGTTTTGTCAGTATTTTCTACAGCGTAAATTCAGCGTTGCATGATTGGCATTTTCCTTTCTCGCTTCCAATCACACCTATAATCAAAATCTTTCCTATCGTACCGCATTTAGGACATAGACCAGTTGTAACGTTTTTTGGACCGCTCGCTCTTGGCTTGACTGTTTTTCTTCTTACCATTGTTTCAAGTCTGAAGATTCTATTATTAAGTTTAAGCGTAGATCGCAAAAAGCGCGGGGAGTGGGATTCGAACCCACGGGTCCTTGCGGACATGGGATTAGCAATCCCACGCCCTACCAGGCTAGGCGACCCCCGCATAGATGTTGCTGAAATTTAAACTGTTATTATAACTTTGGAACTGGAGTTAAAATGAATTTACCTACTCTTCGCCAAAACGTTTGTAGTTTTGCACAAGATCTTTGAGATGAATTTTCTCACCTCCTACAATCTTCAAATCTACTTTGATCTTGCCTTTCTCAATTGTTATGATATTGTATGTATTATCAAAAAGTCCTCTCATTCTTTCAGATGATACAGTTCCAGCGTTTGCTATTGATAGATTTCCAAAATTCCAAAACCATGGTCTGTGTTTGTGGCCACATATGACTAGGTCTATCTTGCCATCCAATGCAGTCCTTAAAACATCTCCAGAGTCTATTACAGTTACTCTGTCAGTTCCCGTATCAGGAACGCCAATTAGATGATGATGCATTGCAAGTATCTTGGTCTTGTTTTCATACTTTTTCATGGTTCGCTCAAGCCATAGATTCTGTCTATAACCTACCTCGCCCTCGTCTCTATCAGGTCTTGCAGTACCAATTGTTACAAGCACAGTATCATCGTCAAGCTCATTTACGGAATCAAATGGAAAGTACTTTTTGAAAAGAAGATATCCCGTATTTCTATAGTCATGATTTCCACTAATCGTAATTATTTTTTCTGTCTCAAACTGGGAAAATTTTGCTTTACATTTCTCATATTCTTTGAGCAGTCCTTCATTTGTAAGATCACCAGTAGACTACAATAACAGATGGTTTTAGTTCGTTGATCTCTTCAACAGCTAGATCAAATGTTTCTTCTTTGAATTGAGCACCGACGTGGATATCTGAAATCTGTACTATTTGCACAACAAAATATCCCATAAATGATGGTTTAAGCTTTAGCATTTTGAGCAATAAAATTTCCACAATTTTCTAGTTAGAGTTAAATATACTACTACTACAATTTCGCCAGATTTGGGAAAAAAAGCCGCAGTCATCAGGGGTGATGGTATTGGTCCAGAAATTGTGGATTCAATGTTAAAGGTATTGAGATCATGTAATACTCAAACTGAATTAATTTTGTGTGAAGCAGGTTCTGAACAGTGGGAAAAGTATGGAGGAGAAACCTATATTCCAGATGCTACAATGAAGATCCTAGAAAACTCTGATGCAGGTTTTAAAGGTCCTACAACTACAATTCCTAAACCAAATTCCCCAAGAAGTGTTGCAGTTACTCTTAGACAAAAATTTGATCTATATGCAAACATCAGACCAATCAAGACATACAAGAGAATAACACCAGACAAGACACTTGACTTTGTATGTTTTAGAGAAGCAACGGAGGGACTCTACACCGGAATTGAATTCAAGATATCAGATGATGCCGCAATTGCAATTAGAAAGATTACAAGGCAGGGAAGTAGTAGATTTATCAATTCTGCATTATCATGGGCAAAAAAATATCATATGAACAAAATGGTTGCAATAACAAAGAGAAACATCCTCAAGGTTACTGATGGAATATTCTGGGAGGAGGTTGAGAAAGTTGCAAAGGCAAATCCAGGAATAACCGTTGAAGAGATCTACATAGATAATATGACTCAACAACTAGTCATAAAACCAGAACAATTCAATGGGGCAGTTTTGATAAGTACGAATCTGTTTATGGACATCATATCTGAATTGGCTTCTGGAATAATTGGATCCATTGGACTAGTATATTCTGCAAACATGGGAGACCGATTTGCGATGTTTGAGGCAGCTCATGGAAGTGCACCCTCATTTAAGGGTCTAAACAAGGTCAATCCTACTGCAGCAATTTTATCAGGAGCGTGGATGGTAGAGTATCTTGGAGAGACTCACATCAAGGATGCAATATTTGCTGCCACAGATCAGGTGATCAACGAAGGCAAGTACGTCACATTTGATATCGGCGGTAATGCAACCACTACACAGATGACAGAAGCGATAATAGATATTGCAAAACAAAAGCTACGAAAATAATCTAACTTTGAAACTAGATTTTACAGATAACAATATAATAGATATTATAGATATAATTAAAACAAGATAAGATATAGAACCAAATTCTGGAATTTTTGCATTATTGCTGCTTATGGTAAAGTTTTGATGTGTAATTGGAACTGGTTGGGTTGACGGAATTGTTGGGATTGAGATCAGATCAAGTGATCTATCGTCATTTGCATTCATGTCACCTATAGTGTTGGCTGAATTTGCATCAAAGAATAACTGGTATTGTCCATTTGTTGGGTTATCCCATACAAATGTTACAGGAACACTCTGCTTTGCAGGAACATCCAGCTTGACAAGATTATTGTAAAATAGGGAAGTTTGATTTTTAATTTTTAGTGTAAATATTATAGAATGTGCATCTACGTTTCCAGTATTTTGAATCTGTTTTGTTATTACAATCCCATTTGAAGTATAGTTTTCTTTTTCAATTTGGAGCGATTCTGGAACCCATGAAAGTTCAGCGTGTGAGAAGCCATTTGATACAACTATTAGCCCAGAAGGCCACATGTCGGTCTTGTCATAGTAGTGGTATTTTCCTACAGTTCCAAAAAATTGCGTAAATGAATGTCCGGGTTGTATGATTCCACTATCAAAAAACCCCTCAGGGCCATAGTTTGATGTTCCAGTAGTAACAGTATGAGTTCGATTGTCTTGATTTATCCATGTAACTGTATCACCTGCAGTGACATCAACCTGAAATGGCTTGTAGCAGGAAAGATTAGGCAGGCAGTGATTTATCGTTCCATTTGCAATTGTCACTTGTGCGTCATATGCTTGAGCCCTTGCTGACAGCAAAGAGTAGCAAACTATGATTATTATAAAAGCACAGATTACGTGATTAAATCGCAATAGCATCAATTATCACCTTTACAAATAAACAAGTTGTATTTTTTGTGAGAAAATCATATTAGGGTTATTCACGTGTTTCTTACACACTCTACAAGTAATAACTCTTCATAAAATAATTTCTTTCTTGCAACTATCTTTGCATCAAATCCAAGTGATTCACATAGTTGTATCAAGATATCATAATTTGCAAGTGAAGAAGTAAGAAATATCATTTTTCCCTTTTTCCCAATTCTCTGACTGGCAGATTTGATAATCATGCTTGGAATTTCAGTACCCTCGTGTAATCCGTCTACTGTAGGATCCAACAACTCTTCAGATGGAAGATATGGTAAGTTACACACAATCAGATCAAAACTAGTTTGTAATGCATCAGCAGCATTACAACAGATACAATTGATAGCAATCTCACGTGCTTTCTTTAATGCAAAAACGTTTACATCAGTTGCAACAACAAATTCAAAATTTTTGGATAAAACTTTCGCAAGAATACCAGAGCCAGTTCCAATATCCAGCGCAGATCTTCCTTTTTGATTTTCTAGATAATCAGTGAAAAAAATGGAGTCCTCTGCTGGTACATAGTAACTATTTTGTGATTCTTTTTGCAATTTCTATTATCTCACTTTCATGCATCTCTTCCAATCTCTTATCTGAATCAATCTCTAGTCCCATTTTTTTTCCAATGTGTCGTATGGTCTTTCTCTTAAATGAAAATAATTTGTTAACAGTTCGTACAATCTGATCTGAAAGCACTTGCTTTGGAATAAGGGATATGACTACAGAATCAACTTTGGGAGGCGGTCTAAAGTTGGTATTTTTTACCTCCATTAGATTTTCAATATCAAAGCAATAGCTTGCAAGAACAGATATAGATCTTCTTTCTTTTCCACCTTTTTTGGTAAGCAATTTTTGGGCAAATTCCTTTTGAACCATAATAATTGCACGCTTGAATTTTTTTTGAACAAGCCATTCTATGGCAGTACGACTCTCGGAATAAGGAAGGTTTGATACAAAGACTGTGAATTCAGTATTTTTCTTAAAAGCATCGCCCTTTTCTAAGACCAGATTTGGGATTTGTGAAAATATTTCCTTTGCTTGTGAATATAACACTGGATCTTTTTCAATAGAGATTACCTGTTTTGCATTTTCACAGAGAAGTGATGTAAGAATACCTTTACCTGTGCCTACCTCAAGGATAATGTCGTCTTTTGTTATCTTGGCAAAGCTAACTATGGATTTTGCGATTGAGTTTGATGTTAAAAAATGCTGTCCTAATGACCTGCGTTTGATCATTTTCTAACAAAGAGACTCATCCTTGTTTCTCCGGTTATCTCTTCGATGATTCTCTTTGCAATCTGTTTTGCAGGGTCTTTTAGTCCAACTCTTTCTTGCAAGTCCTTAAAGTCGGTAAACCTTTTCTTTTCTCTCTCTTCCAACATTGTCTTCATGTAGGTTTTTCCAATACCAGGAATGAGTTCAAGTGCATGTATTCTTGGAGTGAGTGGTTGTGCATTGTTTAGATAATCTATAAATCTTTTTTCGTTTTGTAGCACAATCTTTTCCACCACAGAGTTTCAGCTCACTCTGAGCAGAAGATGATATCTGATTATGTTCTAGTCTGCCAAGAACTGAGAGTATTTTCGTTCTTCCTTCTTTGCCAATGTATACTCGTTCTCCTATTTCAAAGGTAGAGTTTGGCATTGCTAACAATTCAAGTATTGTAAGTCTCTCTTCTCCAAGAGCTGTAACTATTATTCCATCTCTACCTCTAACAGTAGTTGATTTTCCTCTTGTGACAAAGTCTAATACGTATGCGTATTCCTCATACTTTCTAGTTTGAGCGTGTTCCAAGAAAACCGTACTCCTAAACTTACGAATTCTCCTTGATGATCTTTAGCATTTTGTCGAGCGTTTCAGCGAGAATTAATTTCTTCCAACCAAAAGTAAATGCTCGCAATTCAGCTTCAGTACTTGGGAGATTATTTACAATTTCTACTGCTTCTTCTTCTTGTATACCACATTCTTTTACAAGTTGCTGCTTGAGTTTCTTTGCAGCTTTTGCATCAATTTTTGAAAATTTGGTAACATAATCATATGTCCATCGTTGTATCTGATCCATTGATTCAGTATCAACTTTTTCCATAATTTCTTTTACCTCTGGAATAGAAATGCCTTGTTTTTTCTTTACTTCTTCCATTCTTTAAACAACACCGAATGGTTTGATATGATCTAATCTAGTGATTAAGGTTTTTGGCCTGTTACCAAGGTTAACTATCAACTTTACTGTTCTACGACCGGCTTCTGTCACTGTTCCCACTTTTCCATGATATCTTCTATGTGGTAGTGCTTTATGCTGTGAAGGATCTATGATTACCAAAACTTTGTCTCCTACAGCATACTCTCGTAGTAGGAAAGAGACTCCTCTGACCTTATCCTTAGTCATAACGGATCGTGATTTATGCATAAAGCCGTGTGAACGACCCTTTGGTTTCTTAGTAGTCATTAATCGCTAAGACTTGAGATGACCATAATTTAACACTTACTGGATATAAAAGAAAAGTAAGGAGGTATGGAAATACTCACTTCCATACCTCATGACGTGATGAGACCGCCTATTCTTCAGATTCTTCTTTCTTTTTCTTCTTTGTTTCATCCTCTGGGTCTGAAACACCACCTTCGGTTAGGGTGTATAGAGCCTCTTGTTCTGGATGATGCGGACTGTCAACCATTCTTGCAATTCTCTTCTTACCTGATTTCTTGAGGTAGACACGATATGTGGAAGCATGTGCAACAACGTTTCCTCCAACAGGTCTTGTTGGATCACCAAAGAACTGATCAGGTGATGATTGAACCTGGTTTGTTGCAATTGCCGCTATATTGTATGTCTCGGCAGTTCTTGAAAGCAAGTGCATGAATTTGTTTAATCGCTGCTGTCTTACAGAGAGCGTGCCTCTGCCAAGAAATTCTGCTCTGAAAAGTCCCACTGCAGAGTCTACAACAAGTAATTTTATTTTATGTTCTTCAATTATAGGACCTGCCTCTTGCAAGATTAATTCCTGATGAGCACTATTGTATGCTCTTGCTACCATAATTCGTTCAAGAACTTTTTCTGGATCAAGTCCTTTTGCTTTTGCAATTGAAACAATTCTTTCTGGTCTGAATGTGTGTTCTGTATCAATATACAACACTCCACCATCCAATCCACCTTCTTCTTTTGGTTTTTGAACAGTTACACATAACGTGTGACAAAGTTGTGTCTTGCCAGCACCAAATTCACCATAAACTTCTGTTACGGCTTGTGTCTCAATTCCCCCATCAAATAAAGTATCAAGTGCATTAGTTCCGGTTGTGATCTTTCCAATGTCTTGTCGTCTCTTGTAAATCTCAGTTGCAGTGACAAATTCTTTAGCAATTTGACCGTTGTCAATTCACTGTTGTCTTGCTTTATTTACCAGATTGACAGCTGCATCAAGATCCATACCAGTAATTTCTGATATGTCCACTGGTCCTCTTATTACAAGATCCATAATGTTATGGATTCCCGCATCACTTAGCTTCTTGGAAGTTACTGGGCCTACCCCATCTAGATTTTCTAATCTTAAATCGTCCATCTTACCGTATGGTACGGTACGGGTACCTAATAAGTTTATTGATACAAGGTTCTGTTACCTTATAGGTTGTTTTTGTTGATTTTTCTCGCTGTTACAGATCGAATGAGATTATTTCAAAATAAACAAACATAGTCTTTTGAATCAATACGTCATAATTGTTTATGCAGACTCTATACGAACACGAAACGGTTCATGTTTTAGGGTGTTATCACCTTAGAACATGGATCGATTGAGTCTGTTATTTTTTTTTATTTGATTCAACAAAGACTGGACCAAATGTCCTTTGGATAGAAAATCAATGACTTTGTAGGCAAATACTGTAAGACCAATAAATATTCCACCTGTAGGAAGAACTAACAAAGTATTTCCCAAAATAAGAGCCGATTTAAACGAAGCATAGCCTGAGAACATTATGAGACTCAACAGGACAAACCCCAATATTTCAAAAATCACAATCCTTTTAGACAAAACGATCGGATTTAGTGTCAAGGCCAAATTTTGCCAATTTTTGAATTAAAATAACAAGGTAGGTAACTTTTGATTAATTATCAAATTAGACTAGTTTAGTATGATTTTTTTAAAATTTCTGCTCTACTTTCTTCTTTTTCTCTGAGTTGGCTTGTTTTGGCCTGGGACTCTTTTTAGGATAAATCTTTTTCTAAAATTGTCTTTGTTTCGTGTAATAGATATAGTTCCATGTCTTTCTCGCGACGGAACCTTTGGAGTTTGTCCTCTTACTTTTCCTGCTTTAGTAAGCGATCCGTGAGTTGGCACGGATGGACTTTATTTTTAATTCAATTTATGTATTTGGTTATTGCTTACCAGTACTTTGTCTTGATAGTCTCAATTACTCTCTCGTGTTCTGGGCCCTTTCTTCTTGCATATTTCTCCATTGCAGTCAATGGAACACCGCCCAAGGTTCTTGCAAGACCAGTAAATGCCTTTTTCTTTAGAGTATTGTTGCTGCCTGTCTTGTCCATGAATTTCTGAATTCCATACTTGAAGTTGTGTTGCCATGTCTTGTACATGACACCAAGTTGTGGAGCAGTCAATTCATTTCCAATATCAAAGAACTCTGATTTTTCAAGTAGTCCTATTGGGACAAATGTGAGTGGGGTTACAGTAAACTGTGATTCTGGTTGTTCTATTTCTAGCTCATTTATGAGACGTATTGTATCCCATCCGTCTTCCTCGGTTTCAGCATTATCAAGACCCATGATTAGAGTAAATGCAGGAATCCAGTGATTCTCGTTTAGTGTCTTTACTCCTTCTTTTACAACCCAGTGCCATTCCTCTGGTTTGTATGGAGCAAGTTTCCTGTCTGCATATTTTCCAATCAATCTAAGACTTCCTGTCTCAAATCCACATTGAACGCCAGTCTTGTTGTTTGGACCTGAACGGATTATCTTTGAAAGATTTGGAAGTAATTTTTCATCGGCAATTGCGCCGGCTAAAGTACCGTGAGTTGGATTGGTGTGTTCTATTCCACATGACATGACTGCTTTGAAGAGTTCTTCCAATGCTTCTCTGTTTGGAGCCATGTTCTTTGTCTTTCTTGGATCAAGGCCATAGACGAAAATATCATCACTGTGAAGCCATGCATTTCTTTGTCCTCCTTTCTTTATGTTGACTTCAATCTCTTGTTTTACTTTTTCAGGTGAATAGTATCTTAATGGTCTTAATGTAACATCGCAAAACTTGCAACCTCTTCCACAGCCCCGCATAACTTCTACCATTCCATGCATGCTTGGCTCTACTATGTTTGGTATTTCATCAACTCCTGGCTCATCCCAGTAATGGATGAATCTACCATGGAATTTGTTTTCATCTTTTCCAAATTCTTTAATCTCAACTTTGAAATCGCTTTTAACAAATGGATTCATGTTTTCAAATTCTCCACCGATAAGTTTGTTAAAGAATTCTCCAGCATGTCCATCTATCTCTGGAGCTATACCACCAAGTTCGCCCTCTAGTACTGCATAGAGTCCATATTCTTGAATTTTCTTTGGATCATAATTATACTGCCAAGTTCCGGAAGCTCCAGCTATGACTTTAGCATTACTTCCATTTTTCTTCTTTGCAGCATTAATCTTCATGTGCAAGTCACGATTGTAAAATTCGTCATATGATGTCTGTTTTCTACCATAAGTGAATGTCATAGTTACAGGACCCATTCCAAGAGGATCCATTTCATAAGTACCAACTACTTGAGTTTCAGGACCGATGAACTTGTCTACATGATCAGGATGTGCTACTACAACATCTTCTCTTTTGTATCCATCTCGTAGAAGGGCCGCTTCTACTTTTCGTAGTCCATATGGAGCATAATTTGCAACACCATTTGTATGACCTATTGGATTACAGATAAAGTCAAAGAGAACTTTTGGGGTAACTTGATCTTTTAGAATATAATACCAGAAACTGTTTTTTGGCCTATGCGGATCTACTGCAGGAGCACAACCAAAGAAGGTTGCCAATGATATCCCACGATAGGGGGACATTAGCGTACGATCTGCAGTTAATACGATTTTAGGATGAGCCAATTTTCAATTTGAATGACTTTTGATAGCATTTTAAGTTTTCCGACATTTTCACCGTCTAATAATTCTCAATCATGCCCGATTTGTTTCTATGAGTGTAACCAAACTCCTTATTTGCAAGAAGAGATTGGCCATTAAAGACAGTACCATCTTTACATGCCATTACATCACCAAAGCAACAGCTACCACAGATTCCAATTCCACATTTCATCATTCTTTCAATACTTGCCTCAACATAGACTCTTGTTTTCAGATGCAATTTGTACAACTTTGTACATCATTTTTTCAGGACCGCAAGTGTAAATCGCATCAAACCTATCAGATTTGAACAACTTCTCCATAACATCAGTAACAAGACCCTTTTCACCATAACTTCCGTCTTCGGTTACAACAATAACTTGATGTTTAGTTCCCTCAAGTAGTTTTTTTGCAAGACCTTCAAAAAAGACTTCGACTTGCGTCTTTGCTCCCATGATTATAGTTACATCGTCACTTTTCTTAAGAAATGTTACAAGTCGTAGAAGAGGAACAAGACCTGTTCCTCCTCCCACTAGAAGTAGCTTGCCTTGTTTTATTGTAAATGAATTACCATAAGGACCCCTTATCCCTATTTGATCACCAACCTTTTTAGAAAACAATTCAGTTGTAGCAAGTCCATGTTTTCTTACTGTAAAAGCGGCTTTTCCATTTTCTTGCGATATCATGACACTCATTGGAATCTCGTTTATGCCAGGTATCCACACCATTGCAAATTGCCCTGGAAGTACTTTTGACAATATCTCATCAGAAAAGAACAGAGTACGAACAGTGGGAGTTTCATCCACTATTTTTTCTATTGCCACTATCTTTGGAGTATCAAAACTTTTTTGCAATACCAACCATCTCCTTTATTTTTGTAAAGTTTTTTCTTTCCATATACTTTGATATGCCATTGTTTATCTCAGAGAATACGCCTGTCCATTTTTCTCCAACAGCACTACCAATTTGTACAGCACTTGCACCTGCAAGTAGAAATTCTACAGCATCTTCCCAACTTGAAATTCCACCACATCCAATAATAGGAATATCAAACTTTGATGAAATTTCATAAACACATCGTACTGCAACAGGTTTGATTGGAGGTCCGGATAAACCACCTATCTTGTGACTCAAAATAGGTCTACCCGTTTCTACATCTATTGCCATTGCCCTAAGTGTATTTATTGCAGTTATGCCATCAATTCCACTCTCACATGCAGTACTAACAGTTTTCAGATAGTCTGAAGAGCCAAGACCCACTTTTGCAATTACTGGAACTTTGGATTCTTTTTTTACAGATTTTATTATATTGTGAACAAGTTCTGGATCATCACCCACTTCTAGCCCAACCTTTTCAACATGAGGACATGATAGGTTAAGCTCGTATCCTAGAATTTTTACATTCTCAAATTGTTTTATCATAAATGTAAAGTCTTCAGGAATAGAGCCCACCAGGCTAACAATTATCGGAATAGTTTGATTTGATGACAACATCTTTGCAAAGTACGGAGCTCCTGGATTTGACAGTCCGACTGCGTTCAGATATCCACTTCCTAGTCCAATGATAGTCGGGTTAGGGTATCCGTCCCACGGTTCTTTGCTAAGTGATTTTGTGACAAGTGCTCCTGCTCCTTCTTTATATAGACGGCCAAAAACGTCAAGCGATATACCGAGAATGCCAGATGCAAGCATCGTAGGTCTTTCAAGTACAATGGGACCTACACTGGTTGAAATGTCAGGACTCACTTCTAATAATAAAAAATGGTTGTCTTATAACGTTTGATGTAGTTTGGAATCCCTACTGTTACATTTTTTAGTAAGACATGAAAATGCACTCTATGTATTCCGTCATTTTAACAGAGTTGGGTGTTGCAGTTTTTGACGATAATAAATGTGTAAAATCATTTCCATTTTCAAATCCTGCAGTACAGTATGTAGATTTGAAAAAAGAACAAATCAATCTCAATGAATTAGAACAATTTCTTGCCAATTTAGGAAGTATTGTTGTAGTAAATGATTCTTCGCTGTTGAAACTATTGAGAAAAAAATCCATAGAGTCAGATCTCATGGATGAGAAGAAAATAGAGACAATACAATCTTCAAAATTACACGTCCTTGTAGATTCAGGCTTTGCCACAGATGAAGGAGATGCTAGAGGAAAATTACGAGAATTTGCACTTAATTTATCATCATCTAGAGTAACAGAGATTTCTGAGAGTCCTGATTTGCATATAATTCAGGCAATCAGTACCTTAGACGAGACAGATAAGATAATCAATTTACTAAGTTCCAGAGTAAGAGAGTGGTACGGATTACATTTTCCAGAACTTGACAATCTAATTGATACAATAAGTGGCTATTCAAAAATTGTCACGGCAGGAAGAAGGGATAATCTTACTCAGAATACATATCTTGAGGCTGGCTTTCCTGAAGAGAAAGCAGAGATGTTATCCCTACTACAAAAAAAGAGTAGAGGTGGTCAGATATCAGATGAGAATCTTGCAATAGTTCAAAGTATTTCAAAACAGATCTTAGATCTTTTTGAGTTAAGACAATCACTTGAAAAACACATCGAGTCGCAAATGGAGATAGTGGCACCAAACATTTCTGTCATACTAGGTTCTGCAGTTGGAGCAAGAATACTTGCAAAGGCAGGAAGTCTAAAGAGACTTGCAACCATGCCAGCTAGTACAATTCAAGTTCTAGGTGCAGAGAAGGCATTGTTTAGAGCACTCAAAACTGGCGCCCAGCCACCAAAACATGGTTTGTTGTTTCAGCATCAATTAGTTCACGCTGCTCCAAGATGGCAAAGAGGTAAAATTGCAAGGGCAATAGCTGCAAAGACTGCAATTGCCGCAAGAGTAGATGTCTATGGAGCAGGGAGAAATGATACATTACTTGAAAAACTCAACATACGAGTCACTGAGATAGGAGTAAAATACAAAGACCAGCCAGAAAGACCAGCTTTCCAGCCACGTCGACAAGAAGACCAACGAGATAGAAGATTTGGAGGAGGTAGAGGGAGAGACGGAGATAGAAGATTTGGTGGAGGAGGTAGAGACGGAGCCAAGAGAAACGACTGGCAAAAGAGCAAGAGAAAAAAGTTTGGAAAACGAAGAAGATAATATTTTCTGGGTAAAAATTGAGGGGGAAAAAAGACTTGCAACCATAAATCTTGTACCCGGAAATCAAGTTTACAGAGAAAAATTAGTAAAAATAGACGATGAAGAATTTAGAGCATGGGATCCCTATCGTAGCAAACTTGGTGCTGCCATAATGAATGGTCTTCAATTTTTACCCATTATTAGAAAAGCGAAAGTTCTCTATCTAGGAGTATCCACAGGAACTACTGCAAGTCATGTCTCAGACATTGTTGGTCCAAGCGGGATTGTTTTCTGTGTTGAACATTCAAGTAGAGTTGCCAGAGACTTTTTGGAAAGAGTAGCCTCGTTTAGATCAAACATAGTTCCAATTTTACAAGATGCTCGAAGTCCCAAGGAATATTTTTCAGTGTATGGTCCAGTCGATGTTGTTTATGTGGACATTGCTCAGCCAGATCAGACAGAAATTGCAATACTAAATTGTAAGACATATCTAAAAAAAGGTGGATACATGATGCTTGTAGTAAAAACAAGAAGTATTGATGTTACAAGAGAACCAGCCCAAGTAATGCGCTCAGAGATAAAGAAATTATCAGCAAACTTTGAGATAGTTCAGGAGATTAATCTAGAGCCATATGAGGGGGATCACGGTATGATTGTAGCAAAATACCTAGGATGATTTACTTAGCAATATTTTGACTGGTTTCCAACTCTTTCTGACAAAGACCGGAACATCTCCATTTTGAGATACCCATTGTTTGATAAATCCCATAGTTTTAGAGTCAGATGGATACCCACTTCCCAAATTATGATTCTTTCGTAGTTTTTCAATTTCCCTATCCCTATTTACTTTGGCAATAATTGAGGCTGCAGAGACTACAGGATATTTTCTATCAGCATGGTGACTTGAGATAATTTTTCCAGTCTTGGCAATATTTGAGATATACAACCCAAATCGTTTTGGATTTACATCACACGAGTCAACGTATGAAGAATTTGCCCCAAGTTTTTTTATTACTTTGGCCATATAGTCTGCTTCAAGTTGATTTAGCAGGTTTTTGTTAACATGCCTATCTATTGTTCTTGGTGGAATTTTTGCAACGTAATAGGAGTCCACTAATGACAATATTTTACCATACAAGTTTTCTCGCGATTTTGGGCTGAGTTGTTTTGAATCCTTGACTCCAATTGCAGTAAGATGCTTTATCTTACTTTGTTCAATAGAAATTCCAGCTATAACAAGTGGACCCAAGACTGAACCTCGACCTGCGTCATCTACTCCGCAGACTAGCATTTTAGTTATTCTTGCGTTAGATGTATTAAATCATTTAATGACGGTATTTTTTGGTGTACTTAATCACTTTTGCACTATTATTTTTCCGTTTGGAAGTGTTCCAATGAACTTGTATCCACCGTTTATCAGGTCTTCTGCCTCTTCACTTGTCACAACTCTCTGACTAGGCGTTTGCAGTTTTTAGAAACTCTTGCAGTCTAGTCAGCTCGTCATCGACTTAGTGTCTTGACTTTGGCCTCTACTCTGTTCTCTGATCTTTGGATCCTTCGTCACTGCCAAACACTGAAAGTTTTGGAATCACCTTTCTGAATTCTTCAGCCCTCTCTTCCCTGCTCTTTCCGTAGTATGTCAGCACGTATTCCCTATCTCCCTTGATTGCTCTTGCAGCAATCTCTCCAAGTGCGTCTGCCATTACGGTAAATGCAAACTTTTTGAAAGAGTAGATGTGAATCTTGTACCTGTCTTGTGGCTCCTCTCTGCTGAACTTTTTCGTTGATGTCTGCAAACTGTGGTCGCCGAAAGAGTTTTCCTGAATGCTGTCGTCATGATTGTCTGGACGTCATCAAGTCCTTTTTTGCAGTCCCTCCTCGTCTACCGGATCCACGCCGCAAGATACAGAAAATCTCCGGTTCTTCTCTTCCCTCTTGATGTAGGAGATGAGAAGTTCCTTTGGTCTCGTGAGGTGAAGAAGAGTTCCCTTGGCATGTCGTTCTTTGCCATCTCAGCGGGTATGTTCAGATACGGCGGGTCGTGGCTAAGGTTGAAGTCACTCATACGCAGACCAAGCAGTTCTGCCGGTCTTGCCTGAGTGTCCTTCATCAGCATCAGCACGGTTTTCAAACGTACGTGTTTTAGGTCTAGGATTATTCGCCTTATCTGATCCTTTGTCACCTTGTCGTCTTGAAAGGGTCTCTTTTTTGGCATCGTTACCTTTTCCCTGAAATCGTCTCCGTCAATTTTTGCACCCATGAACTTTAGCGTCTTTTTTGCATAATGGACATAGGTTCTTGTTGTGCCTGCCGGAGTGTTTTACATCAAGCCATGACGCAAAGATATCCAATACTTCTATTGGATTTTTCATGCCTTCTTCGTATTGCATATTTTTTTCTGCCAAGAATTTTTCAAAGGACTTGATCGCATCATTGAAAGTATTTACACTTCTCTGACTGTGCGACCTTCTCCAAATCTTTTCTTTGAGTTTGTCGATGTATTCTACGGGCGTAGTTGTTTGCTTTTGTTCATATGTCAATTTTTTTCCCACATCAGACCGCACGTTTGCAGTCCTCATCTGTTAGTACAAGACGCTTTGTTGTATTTACCCTTTTCATATCTCTTCTAGATCAGCATTATGAATTGGTGTTATCACGATGTATTTTGTATCATTTTCTTGAACAAGTTTTATGTTAACAAGAGAGGCTTCACGCAAACCACAGTTCAATAATGCAACTTTGGGAATTACAACAAGTCTTGAGAAATTTTGTGATAAGATTTTTCTTGTACCAAAATCGGTGATTAATTTTTGATTATCATCTTGTTTTGTATGTCGCTGTGATTTTTTACCAAACATGGTAGTAATGAGGCTAGATATATTTATAAAAAATCATGTTATAATCCACATATGGAATCACAGAATCTGTTATCTCCTGCTGAGATAAATTGGCTAAAAGATTCAAAAAGTGGTATTATCCAACAAGTCTGAAACTCTAAAGAGAATCAGAATCAAGACAGGTAATTGTTTAAACACATTGGATTTTGTTTTGTCACATTCCCATAATTTAGATCAAGAATATTTGGATTCGTTATTTCCATCTGGAATCATCATATCTATTTTTGATAAACTGACTCGTTATGACGATACAAGACCTTCTTCAGAAGACTCCAACAAGATTACAATATCTGGAGAGGCAATAAAATTAGGCTTCAAACACTATCAGTCAAGATTCAAGAAAACTAAATTTTTCTACAACAAGATAATGGAGATTGAAGAACTCTTGACTGCAATAAACGAATTTGTTGGAAAAGAGGACTATGAATCTACAGAATCCAAACTTTATACCATGAGAAAGAAATGGGCAGGAAGACCGCCCGATATAATGACAAGTGGACTAGACAACGAATGGAGAGCTATGTGCATGATGTGTTACAATTGGTCAACTGGCAAAAGCAAAACAGAAACGATAAACAAGATTAATCATCATGTAAATTGTAAATACAATAAAACTGAAACAGAGCGATACATTCACGCACTTTCACCTAGAAACAAGTAACTTTAAACAAAAAATCTAGAGGTAGCATAATTATCCAAATCATAATCCGTCTTTATTACAGCGAAAAACAATGGTATTGTTGAGGTAACAATGAGGTAGCATGAAGTATGTAATTTCAGTATCAAAAACGTATACTCACGGGGAAATCATAGACATAGATCAAAAACAAAGAAGCGTTGGCAGGTCTATTACTATGATGAAGAAGGTAATTTGCATACAAAGAAGGTAAATTTTTTACAAGCAATTTACTATCAATCCAAATTATACAAGAGAAGGCGTTTTTACTGCCTAGAATGTGGTAGTAAATTCCTAGGTTTAGTCAAAAAAGACACTGATATTCCATCATGCCCTTATTGTTCAGAATAGTGTTTTTTAATGCGGATAATGAAATGCTATTTTGGAGTTTTATTACTTTACATTTCCTTAACATAACTTTACATTTCCTTTATTTTCCGCATGTTATGAAATCAATAAAATCTACTAAATTTAACAAATATGACGCTACAGGATTAAATTTTGTTCCTATTTTAAAGCAAATTCAACCGTACCAGCATTTTCCAGATTGAAGAAACCTTTCACACATAGAAAACAAAGGAAATGTAAAGTTATGTTAAGGAAATGTAAAGTAATAAAACTTCAAATTGCATCTTGTTTAACATATCATTAAATTCATGCCTAAATTCAATAACGGTAGTAGTTATACATACCATTATACAAAGTAATTTAAACACAATCTTTATTAATCTCTTATTTTATAGTTACTATAAGTATGGTTACCACACATAATGATGATAACGACATTAAAAAACGACTTGATGTCATGATAGGAATTCTGTTTAATCAGACTTCGTTACAAGAATCTACAACAAAAGAAAAAATTTCATTTCTAGCAAATTTTGATTTTGACTACAAAGAAATCAGTAAAATTTTGAATATTTCTCCCAGCTTAGTAGCAAAAGAGAAATCCTTATTGAAAAAAGGTGTAAAAAATGGATGAACATATTCTAAAATCAATAGAAGAAAAACTTGCTTTGATGACAAGGTTACAAGCTATAGAAAATGAAAAACTTGCTTTGATGACAAGGTTACAAGCTATAGAAGCAGTAAAAGGAAGAACATTACAGGAACAAGTAATTTTGCTTCACAGTGCAGGAATGTCTCCTAGTGATATTGCATTGGCATTGGGTAAAAAACCAAATAATATTAGAGTACAGCTTCACCTAGGAAAGAAATCAAAAACACATAGAGGCAACGCAGAATGAGTGAGAAGTAGGAGATAGTAAAGATGTCTGAGAAAGAGGAACTTGAAAGCATAAAGAAACTCTTAATTTTACAACTTCTACACGACGGAGTACCAGCAGAGTTCATAGCAAAAGCTACAGGTATGAATCCAAATTCTATTAGAAACATGTTTCCTTTAAGAAAATTAAAACAAGGTGAGAATAGTGGGAAGAAAAGTGAAAGAGCGAGGATCCTTATGCAGATATCAATAGAAGATTAGATATACTTATTGCCATTCAGTTAACAAATCAAGGTTTTGAAAAGAAGGATATTGCAAAGATTCTCGAAGTTAGTGAAAAAACTGTGCAGAGAATGTTTGCAGGAAAATGGAATAAAATAAAGAGGAATAATAATGAAACCGAGTAAAACGACAGAGGAGTTATTGGAAGAAATCAGTAAAAAACTCGATAAGATAATAGGAGTTCTTGCAATTCAAGGAAAAGACAACATAACACAAGTCAAAATCCTCAAATCATTAAATTATTCATCAGAGGAAATAGGAAACCTGATAGGATCAACTGCTAGCAACGTACGAAAGATTGTGTTTAGGAATAAAATAAAATAGATATGAGCCCAATACCAGTTTCAGATTTTGGCAGTAATCGCGGTGATAATATTATGACAGCAGTACAATCTATTGGCAGATCCAAGGATAGATTACAAGTATTTCAAGCAATCTGCAAAGGAAGTAGAATTAAAAAAAATGTCACTTGGATTCATAAAAATACAAATCTAAAAACAGAGAAAAGAGTAGTAGAAGAGGCTAAGGAATTAGTTGATCATGGAATTATTGAACAATTAGACGAGAAAATAGACGGTAAAAACACATACAGAAAAATCCCTTTTTACTGTAGAAACCGTGGTAGAATAATCGCGTTAATTAAAAATCCTTCAAAACAAAAGTCTTATCCAACGAAAACAAATCCAAATTCAAGAACTATTGTTGTACATACAGGTAAAAATAGACTTTTCAATATGAAAGAAATTTTTATTGATGATATCAAAAACTTTGCAAGAGTTAAAAAAGTCAAGAAGGTCAGACCAATAAATCCCTATGAGCAAAAAACAAAGGACTTATTAAAAAAAATATTTAGAGAAAATGGAAAATTTACAGACTGGGGTGGAGAGACGGATGACTTGTTTACTACACGATTAGAGATCAATGGTAAGAGGATTTCGGTTTCACTAGGTCTCAAAGGTAGGGCTACTAGAAGTCCTTTAACACCAAAAAAGATGGGAAAAAATGGTGATCAAGTTCAGAGACTCTTTCGCAGTCCAGCTCAAGCTTTCATAGTACAATTCAATGGTCAGATAGATTCCAGTATATTAGAGCAATTAAAAGAATTTTCAATAGCAAAATCAGCAAAAGAAGGTAGAACGATCTACTATGGCATCATAGATGGAAGGGATACAGCACGATTATTTTCAGCGTATTCATAATAAATAAAATTAAATGATTATGTTATCACCTATGTTGTAATGGTTATTCTGACAAGTCGACCGATCAACTAACCACAAATTTTATAAGTAATGAAGATCTTTATTAAAGATATCCGATGTTTTCTTTAATAAAAAAGTATGTTGTTAAAATTACCTTTAATGATCAAATGGTGATTCAATGGATTTAAGAGCATTCAGTAAACCAAATGGAAAATTTGATACCAACGGAGAAGGTAATGTAACATTTGTTCCAAATCAAGTACCACCAACAATAAACTATGACAATGAATTAATTTTATTACTTTCAAATGCTGATCAAAAATTAGGTCAGTCTAAAAGGCATAGGACAGCTATTACCTGATCCCGACTTCTCATTCGTCCATACTTACGCCGTGAAGCTGTTTTAGGCTCAAAAATAGAGGGCACTCAAGCATCGATCTCGGATCTACTTCAATTTGAAGCAACTGGAAAAGAAATAGGGGATCCAGATTACACAAGAATTCTTGAAGTTAGAAATTATGTCCTAGCATTTAGAGATGGACTAGAATTTTATTAAAAATAAAAAACCTATAGATTTAAAGCTAATAAAAAATGCTCACAAGACTTTGTTGCACTCAGTAAGAGGTGAAAAACTAAATGCAGGAGAATTTAGAAGTGTTCAAAATTGGATAGGAAGAGAAGGAGTTAGGATAGAAGATGCGGTATATGTACCACCTTCGATGTATAATTTGGATGAAGCTTTGAAAAATCTTATGGAATTTATTCAAAATCCACCAAAAGACATCCTGCCATTAATACAATGTGCAATAATTCACTATCAATTTGAGGCAATACATCCATTTGCGGATGGTAATGGAAGAATAGGAAGACTGTTAGTATCTCTCTTTCTTGCAGAAAGAGATCTTTTATCTCAACCATTATTATATCTCAGTGCATATTTTGAAAGACATAGAACTGATTACTATGAAGGATTACTAGGAGTTAGTCAGAAAAGTAGATGGAAGGAATGGTTAAAGTTTTTTTTGAATGCTGTCGCAGTTCAGTCTGAAGAAGCAACTCAAAATATTCAAAAACTGATGAAATTACGCACAAAATACCTAACCATGATCAGAAATAGAAATTCAAGCAAAAATGCACTTTTGTTATGCGAACATTTATTCGGCAATCCCTATGTGACTGTAAGTTCAGCTAAAGAATATCTGGGATGCAGTTTTCCTTCAGCTCAAATCCGCAATTGAATTTCTTATAAAAATAGGCATTTTAAGGGAACTTGGAAAAAAATATCGAAATAGATTGTTTGTGGCACATGAAATTGATAATATTCTTCGATGATGGTGACAACAGAATAGTAATAATCCAATAAAAAGAAAGAAAGGGTTTTGTAGCCACCCCTATGGCTTGCCCGAGCGTTTAGTGCGTACATTTCAACTTATTAAATCATTTTAGATAAGACAAGATGTTGGAGTTTGACCTTGCTGAGATAGTAGAAGGAAGTACAAAGCTTCTAGTACCAAGAGATTCACTATCAGAAAAAACACCTCCAAAGGAACCGGCTTTTTTTAATCCAAGGGCCAGAATTAGTAGAGATTTTTCCATAATAGCATATTCTGCATTTCTTAAAAATTTCAAGGGTCCAAAGATTTTTTTGGATTCACTTGCAGGAATTGGTGCAAGAAGCATAAGAGTTGCAAATGAAATAAGTTTAATAGAAAAAGTTGTTGCAAATGATGTAAATGCGCAAGCCCTTGAGATTGGAAAGAGCATTGCAAAGTTAAATCAAGTTACAAAATGTGAGTTTTCTGAAAATGAGGCTTGTAGATTTCTGAGTCTTCATTCGTCAAGAGATGGACGCGGTGCAATTGTGGATGTAGATCCTTTTGGTTCACCTTCACGCTATCTTGATTGTGCCATAAGAGCTACATTTCATGGAGGGCTCTTGTCAGTCACTGCTACTGACCTGACTGTATTACATGGAATATTTCCAGAAGCATGTCAACGCAAGTACTATGGAACCCCAGTTAGAACCACATACGGAAATGAGATAGCGTTACGACTTATTCTAGGATGCATGAATCTTGTTGCAGGTAGAATGGATATCATGATAGCACCATTATTTGTACAACACAGCATGCATTACTACAAGGCTTATGTCAAGATACTTGTTAGAACAAATACCAAAAATTGCATGGGATATATCTTACATTGCGATAATTGCGGTAACAGAAAAGTTGTACATGAGGTTGAACATATATGCAATATTTGCAATTCAAAGGCAAAACTTGCAGGACCGCTTTGGATAGATAATCTTCATGACAAGAATTTTGTGGATGCAATGATATCAGAAGAAAAGAACTTGAAGGTGGACAAGTCTTGTATGACATTCTTAGAAAAGTGTCAAGAGGAAGTAGATATGACACCTGCCTATTTTACCTTGGATGAAATTGGACATAGAAACCAATCGGCTCCACCATCTCTAGATAAGATAATAGAAAAGATTCAAGGTATTGGACTGAGGGCGACAAAAACAAGTATGAATCCCACAGGGTTTAAGACAGATGCTAGAATAGATGAAATTTTATCTCTAGTTTAATTTCCAAGATATCCCAAACAGACATAGTATAATTCACTACTAGATTTTCTGCTTGCTTGAGGTTTTCTTAGCTGAACTTTGGCAAACTTTTTTCGTATATAGTCTCTGAATTCAATGGAATACTGACCATCAAATACTTTGAAGAGTGCATTACCCTTTCGTGCCAAAACTTGGTCCATAATTTTACTTGCTGCATAGTTTAGAGAGATTTGTCTTCCATGATCCACATCCCATGTTCCAGTAACTGTTGGTGAGAGATCACAAATTACGGCATTTATTTTACCTCCAAAATACTCAAAAATTTGCTCTACAATAGACTCGTCCTCAATATCTCCCCTGATGATATGAACTTCTTGAATTTCTTCAACAAATGATTTGTCAATACCCATAACTTGTCCTTTATTTCCTGCAAGTTCTTTTGCAACTTGGGTCCACCCACCAGGTGAACATCCCAAATCTAAAACAAAAAATCCAGGACCAATTATTCGATAAGAAGTGTTTAGTTCTTTTAGTTTGTATGCAGCTCTACTTCGATATCCTTCTTTGTGAGCTAATCTTCTATACAAGTCACGCCTTGCATCAATTAATTTCATTTCTTTACCTTCTTTGTAGAAAGTTCAGTTAAAACCCATTGTTCAATCAAAGGACAAGTTCTTGGACTAATTTCTCCTTCAAGAGTACATTTTGATTCAACAGGACAAATTAGACATGGTGCCGATTCTATTGATTGTGTAGTTACTGGTACATGTGCAATCTTTAGTTTGTAAGTCCAACGACCATTCTCAAGAATTTTTTCTCTTTTTACAAGATGTTGTCTCTCAAGTTTTAGTGCAAGTCTAGAACCATCTCTGCTTGAGAGTTTGAGTTTCTTCCAAAGTTCACTTTGGAACATGCCATTGTCTCCGCGTTTTGCAACCAGGCCCAGAACAGTTGTTTTTAATTTTTCCATATCCAGACCTTCTATCTGGAAGTTTTCTATCTCCTTTTCATCAATCTCTTCAAGTTCTTCCTCTAAAAGTTCAGTCTCCTTTTTCTTTTCAGCCTTGGTCTTTTTCTTTTCTGGTTTAGATATTTCCTTTTTCTTTTCAGTCTTGACTACTTTCTTCTTTTCAGTCTTGGTTACTTCCTTTTTTTCCTCGATCTTTTTGATTGATTTTTTTTCTTTTTTAGCCATGATTATTCGTTAATAACAAGAACGTTATTCCTCAATATTACAAATACTCGTGCAATATAATAACATATAATTTTCTTATTGTACCTTAAAGTCAGCCTTTACACTAATACTATTTTGATTAGTCTTGTCCTTCATTTCTGCCACAATCTGATAAAGACCGGCTTTGTCAATAACAGGTGAAAAAGTATCTTGAATTGGCAGAGTAGAATTAGCCTGTGCAAAACATTGTGAAAAGTAGGCATGTTGGACTAGTACCTGCATTGGAGATGTATTTGGATCATATATTGTCATATACAGATCTCCACAATCAAATGCGGTATTGTTTACCATAACACTGAAGTTGAAGCGGTGTCGATACAGGATAAGAACTGTTCAGATTCAACAATCGGATGTCCTTGTCTCCTTGTTGCGCAGTTTGTGTTTCAAATTTAAATTGCCACATGTTTAATTTTCTATCAGGTTGTCCTAAAACATCAGATAGTACAAATCCTCCAAAAATCAATGAAACTATAACAGGAAAGACAAAAACAAGATAAGCAATTTTTTTGACTGCCAATTTGTAGTATAACCGCTCTAGTTCCCATATATCTATTTGGTCGAAAAACATCTAATTGATAAATTTGACGAATAAGTTAAATCACAGCCAAGCCAATAGCCGCTAGATGCGGCTTAGAAAATTCAGAGTGCAAGGTTATCGTTGTATTCATGATTCCGGTGAAATTAGAGTAGGAGATCTTGCTGCATTTGTAGGACGAAATGAAAGTGGTAAAACCACAATTTTAGAAGCTCTCACATTGCTCAACAAGGACACAAAGCTTTCTGACTTAGATTTATGTGATGAAATGACTGAAGAGCTCAAAGTCAGAAATAAAATTAGCTGAGGGAGAATTTGTACTAAGTGAAAAAGAGACTTCGTTAATTCGGGAAAAATTTCCAAATCTCCAAGACATAAAAAAGATGAAGATTTACAGGACTAACAAGAATCCTAGAATACAATATGATTTTGGCGAAGTAAAAATTAGCGGCGAGGCAAGCAAGAGACTTAACTCGTGGGAAAACTTTGTAGACAGAATCAAGTCATTTGTATCATCCATGCCAAATCCTATACGAATTAGGGTAGACACCAAATTTCTAAATGCCCCTCCACCACGAACACGGGAAGTCTTTATGGATATGATGGCGGAATTCAATAACAACATCTACTTAATTGCATCACAAGATCAACAAATAATATCAGAGTGGAAGGACATCTATCAAGACCTAGAGAGCATATTTGATAACATGTTAATAGGAACAAACGAACGTTCAGCATTAGACAATTTCATTGAAGATAAACTACATCCTCGATTTGTTTACTTTTCAGACTACAAGAAGATACTTGGAAATATCGACTTGGAGGAATTTGTGAGAGAATCAAAGGGAATCAAAGCAAAAGGATTAGAATATGTTGAAGAATTTGACAAGGCAGAAACAGTCAACAATTTATTTTATTTGGCAGAGCTTGATGCCCAGAAGCTTGAAGAGGCTAAAAACAGTCCATCGAGACTAATAAAATTATTAAACATTTCAAGTAGAAGACTTAGTGAGAGACTCAATCCAGCATGGAAGGGAGATCCTATTCACGTCGAATTGAGATGGAATCCAGGAAATGTTTTGAGTGTAGTCATTTCAGATGTTCACAAAGATGGTACAGTTACAAACACAGGACTACTTAACAGAAGAGCTGAAGGATTCAAGTGGACTTTTTCATTCATAGTAAATTTTGCTGCAGAAACACAAAAGGCAGAATTAAAGGAAGCAATATTATTACTTGATGAGCCAGCCAGAAACCTGCATCCTGCTCAACAGAGAGGGATTTCAGATCTACTAAAGGGTCTTGCAGGTTCAAATCAAATATTGTATGCGACTCACTCGCCTTTTATGATATTTGACTATACTCAAGGCAACCTACTTGTAGTAGAGCTTGACAAGAGACGACACCTAAGTAAGATCTATTATGACTACTGGAATGCAGATGATCAGACTCTTATTCCAATTTTATACGGCCTGTCAAGAGGACTTGTTGAATCAATAGTAGACAAGCAAATTGGTTTCAATTCAAGACCCGTGATAATAGTTGAAACTATGTCTGATTGTATGTATCTAAATGCATTTGATAGATTCCTAAAGGATCCCAATCTATCCATGAATCCACTCAACATAGTTCCAGCATATAACAAAAACTCAGTTATGTCACTTGCAATATTTTATAAAAATCACGGATATGATACTTTCATTTTATTGGACAATACAGAGGAATCAAGGAAAATTTCCACAGAGCTTCAGACAAATGAATTCAAGTCAGTACAGATGGTTTTCTTTGAACTTGCCGGACAGCCCAGACTATTCATAGAAGACCTCTTGATAGATGAAGACTATCTTTATGCTGTTAACCAAACTTATGAAGTCAAACTGAGAAAAGAAGGATATACTACGTTGACTAAAGATCAAGTGTCAAGTAAGGGTAAGAAAAGCATAATAGACAACTTAAATGAGATTTGGAAAGAAAATCAGCATTTAGGTTGGGAAAAGTTTGACAGAGAAGAAATTTGTAGATACATATGTGAAAAAATTGTATTAGGTGAAACGGACTTTTTATCAGATAAAACAAAGGACCAATTCAGGTCATTATACCGATTAATTGCTGAGAGAATAAGACAGAATCAAAACCTAGTATCACAAACATCCACAACCTTTAGCAGATAGAGCAGAAAAATATCAGCATTTGTACTTTACTCATAAATTACATGATGATATGAGATGTAAAAGTAGGATTTCTTATTAAGATTTAATTGAGAGATTGGTTTTTCAGTGTATGAGTAAAGTGTTATTAAAATCAGTTATTCTTCTTGTCCTACTTCTTAGTAGTATCTTTACAACATATACAGTACAGCAAGTGAATGCATCTCCTACATTTGTAACTGTAACTAGTACAAACACCGGAGGAGACACCATACTTTCTGTCAGCAATAATGCAAATAGTACATCAGATTTAGTCTCATTCATTTTACAAATAAACGGTGGCTCTTTCAAATCATTCAAGCTTGAAAATGGCTGGGCAGGTATGAAAACTTCACCAACTACTCTTGCATTTAGTGCAATAGATCCACTAAAGCCTGGAAAATCAGTATCTTTCCAAATCAAAACAGATCAGCAGACACCCAATATGACATGGAGTGCATCAGATACAAACAACATAGAAATTGGTTCTGGCAATATAGGTACTCAAACACCTGGTGGTACTCAAACACCTGGTGGTACTCAAACACCTGGTGGTACTCAAACACCTGGTGGTACTCAAACACCTGGTGGTACTCAAACACCTGGTGGTACTCAAACACCTGGTGGTACTCAAATACAACAAACAGTACGAGGAATATTAGATACATCAACATTTAGAATAATTCCCTCAACCCCTGCAATAGGCGGTCATGTACGTGTAGTCGGTTTCAGTTTTTCTTCATCAACTAACCTTGATTTGTACATAGACAATGACAAGATAGATTCATTTTCATCTAATGGAAATGGAAATTTTATCGCAACTGTTGTTATACCAGATTCTGAACAAGCAGGAAGTGTCAACTTTGTTCTAAAGGATCAACAGGGAAATCAAAAATCATTTTCTACAAACCTCAAAGTATCACAACATGGCGGTGTAGTTCAGAGTATTCCTTTAACAGTAAATTTTGATCCAATATTTCACAGAGGAGAAACAAAAATAGTTTCAGGGACCGCAACTCCGGGAACCACTTTAACTTTTACCATATTTGACTCAAATGGAAACCCAATAACAACATTGACTGCACAGCCTGATAAAAATGGAAATTACTTGTTTAATAGAGTCATACCTACAGATGCGGCATTTGGAAAATATTCAGTAACTGTCTCAGACGGAAAAGATCAAGTTTCTAAACAATTCAGCATTGTAACAACCCATTCAATTTCAGTCTCAACGTCGGCACAGAAATATGATTCGGGAGAAACGGTTGTTATAAACGGCACTTCAATTTCAAATCAGATTGTGAATTTTGTCTTTGCAGATCCTTCAGGTCTCCAAATTTATTCAAAGGATGCAAATGTAACATCTACGGGTACTGTCTCGACATCATACAAATTACCAGACTCAGCTATACAAGGAACATATACAATAACTGCAACTCAAGGAAATGATGTAACAACACTTTACTTTGGAGTAGGAGTAGATCCCTCTCCTCCCATAACAGCGAAATTAGATAAACTCAGTTATGCAGTTACTGATAAACCTGTGATTAGTATAACAGGTCCTTCATCATCAACCCTTAACCTTATCATAATAGCTCCAGATGACACACAAAAATTTGCAGATATTATCAACTTGGGACAGAATGGACAGACAACTTATTCTTTTAATTTAACTTCATACACGCCAGGTATTTATTCAGCAGTAGTAAGTCACGCAGATAAAAAAGTCCAAAATAACTTTGCAGTAGGTCTAGCAGTAGGTTCTGGAACAATCAAACTCAGTACAGTAAAGGATTCATACCTACCAGGTGATGGCATCATAATCATTGGAACAGCTAATCCAAACACTCTACTACAAATTTCTTTGACTGATCCTAATGGCATAATAGTAAAATCATTAACCACATTTACAGATAAAACCGGTCACTTTTCTTCATTTGATTTCAATATACCAGCTATTGCAACACCTGGAACATGGAAACTTGATGCAGTAAGTGGGGTAAACCACATATCCTCAAACCTAACTGTGAAATCAACAAAGCAGGGAATCACCGTTCAACTAGATAAAGCAACTGGTATCTACACAAGAGGAGATATGATAGTAATTTCAGGAACTGATGCCGGTAATACTGCATCTGTAAGTATCAAGATTGGAAACAATAGTACAGTTGTTGGCACTTTACCAACAACATCAACAAACAGAGGGGATTACAATACAGATTGGCAAGTTCCGCGCAATATCAACCCAGGAACATATACGATAGAGGCATCATCTGTCACTGGTAAATCCACTATCAGTGTAACGATCCAATAAAAAGTCGATTTAGTAATATTTTTTACATCCACAACTTGTCAGCAATTTATGAATCTGAAAGACAAGATTGCTGAAATACCAGATTTTCCAAAAAAAGGAATTTTATTTAGAGATATCAGTCCCCTTCTAAGAGACCCTGCTGCTTTATCACTGCTAATAGAAGAATTTACAAAAATAATCCATCCAAACGATGTTGACATATTTGCGGGGATAGAGTCAAGAGGTTTTCCATTAGCTTGTGCATTAGCTCTCAAATACAATAAAGGCATGATAATGATTCGAAAACAAGGAAAATTACCAGGTGCCACTCACAAGGTATCATACAGTATCGAATATGGAAGTGCCACGATGGAGATCCAAGTTGATGCGTTAAAGAAAGGACAAAAAGTGTACATTTGTGATGACTTGCTTGCAACTGGTGGAACAGCAAAAGCTGCTGCAAAATTAGTTGAGAAGATAGGCGGTAAGGTATCAGGTTTTGCTTTCATCATAGAATTAACAGATTTGAAAGGATCAAAAGTTATCAAAGACTACAAACATAATGCGCTGGTGAAATATTGATAGAACAGGCAGAGATAGGCATTTTTGGTGGAACTGGAATATATGATTCGGGTTTACTTACAGGAAGCAAAGAGATCAATATAGAAACACCATTTGGAAAAACTTCAGATTCTATAACAGTTGGAATTTACAAAGGAAGAAAAGTTGCATTCATGCCAAGACATGGTAAAAAACATACAATTCCACCTCATCTAATAAACTTCAGAGCAAATATTTGGGCATTTAAAGAGATGGGAATTAAAAGAATTATTGCACCATCTGCAGTTGGAAGTTTAAAAGAAGAATTAAAACCTGGAGATGTTGTACTCCCATCACAATTTATAGATTTTACAAAATCAAGAAAATATACACTTTATGAAGACGGTAAGGTAATTCACATATCAGTAGCAGATCCATTTTGTCCGGAGCTTCAAAATGTTGTTTTAGATGTTTCAAAAAAAATGAATCTTCATGTCCATAAAGATGCTACATACATTTGCATTGAGGGACCTAGGTTTTCAACAAGAGCAGAATCAAAATTTTATAAAAATGTCATAGGTGCAGACATCATAGGAATGACTCTAGTTCCAGAGTGTCAGCTTGCAAGAGAAGCTCAGATGTGTTATGTGTCAATTTCAACTGTAACCGATTATGACGTATGGGCTCAAAAACCTGTTACTGCAAAAGAAGTTTTAGAGACACTGTCAAAGAATGTAGGCACTACAAAGAACTTGCTTGCTCTACTTTTTGACCTAATACCGCAGCAACGTGGTTGCTCATGCCACAAGGCATTCGAAGAAGCACAGTTCTAGCCATCTGCAAAAGAATCTTTTGTCAATCCTTCTGGAAGAGTAATATCTCCACGAACAAGTTTTTGCTGTAATTCATTTATCACTTCGTCTATGTCATAGCCAAGTTTTATCAGATCTTTCTCGACTGTCTTTGAAATCTTTGCGCCAATATTATGTCCTCCAATTCTTCCAAAAGCTATTGCCTGAAACTTGAATGGATTACCATCAATGTTAAAAGTGCCAGTTATCTTGGCAGCTATTTGACTTCCACGAACATTATTAATATGAACTTGAATGTCCATGTAAAACTTAGATCTCTATTGCCTTGTTAATAGAATTCTCTATAAGAAAATTCCAGTGCTTATCATCTTCAATCTTAAAGTCCTTTACTTTTAGTTGTATTATTTTTTCATCAACACATTCATGCTGAATTTCATCATTTTGTTTTATCTTTACTAACTTCCATTTCTCCTTGTGTTTTTTAAGATTGCATAAAAGCACAGCCCATTTTTGATCTGGAGATATTTTCGGCATACCCACATAATCCACTATACTTTCAATACCAAGTTGCTTTTCTTCACAGAAAATTTTCTTGCATTTTACACAACGCCATGTATCAACTGAGCCTATAGTTCTTTTTTCATAGTTGACATTGGTTACACCAAAGTAAACTATTTCATGATTACAAGATTCTGTATCTATAGACATGTTTCCTCCTCCATTATCGGTTATATTTAGTTCTTGCATCGTCATATGGTTTTTCTAAAATAATTGAGATGTTATCTACCAAAAGATTCTTTTTAAATTGAATATTTTCCCGTTCACACATTCTCCTGTACATATTAACAACTGCAAATCTTGGATGCATTGATTCAAACTCCGTCTTTGTAATATCAATAAATCCTCCATTTTGAATAAGACTTGTTGCAGCTTGGTTTGCCTCATCTTCTGAGATATTCAGATGTTGTGCTATGTATTGAGCAGACATTTTGCCTTTTTTTACTACTAAGACATAGACCTTAGCTTGAATAGGAGATAGTCTAAGTTCTGAAACAATATTTTCTTCAACAGTGTCGATATTAACACTCATAGATATCAAGACTTACAATGCCATAAATAAACATGTTAAACACAGCTGAAATTAAATATGGAATAAAGACAATCTTTTCATGAGATTAATCATAGGATTAACCGGCAGTTCTGGAATTCCATATGGTGTAAGAATGCTGGAGATTCTCAAGCAATGCAAGGTTGATGTTCATCTAATCATGACAGAATGGGCAAAAAAATGTCTAGTACTAGAAACTGATTATGACTTGAAATACGTAAGATCACTGGCAGAACATTATTCTGATGATGCAAATATGGCAGCAAGTGTTTCAAGTGGAACTCACAAGACAGACGGAATGATAGTGATTCCTTGTACAATGAAAACACTTTCTAGTATTGCTAATGGTTATGAAGAAACTCTAGTGGCGAGAGCTGCAGGAGTTACAATGAAAGAATCTCGTAAATTAGTTCTAGTTCCAAGAGAGACTCCACTTACCAGTATACATCTTGAAAATATGCTCAAACTTTCTCGAATTGGGGTAGTAGTATTACCTGCCATGCCTGGCTTTTACAACAGGCCAAAGAACATTGATGATATCTTAAATCACATAGTAGGAAAATGCCTTGACCAATTTGGAATTGAGCACAATCTATTCAAAAGATGGGAAACCACCTAATTCCAAGTTAAGAGTTTTCCCAGAGTACAATTATAAAAGATCCATCACAATTTGATTCAAAATTCTACGAGTGTTTATATTTGGATTATGGATGAATGAAATAGAATATCTTTGGCAAGCTACAAGAGCAGATACTCTAATGACAAGTCATTTGATTTTATAATTCCCCTAATGGTCTTACTGTTTTTGGGTGTGGTATACATGCTCTCACTAAGATCTTCAGAAGGGTATGTCAGTTTCATATTAATTGGAATAGCTGCCGCAATTATGATTTATTGGGTAAGAGTATTAAAGAAGATGACAACTGAAAACGTTCCACAATATACACCAAAAGAAGTAGATGCAAAGAATTGGGTCTATGATCTCATAAAAGGAGAAAAAGAGATAATATTTGTAGCAGAGGTACCAGGTCCAGAGGATCAGGTAACTGTTAGATTAATTGATGGAATTTTATACGTACGAGGATCTGGACACTTTTCAAAAGAAGTTCCAATTGAAACAACACCAGACATGGGAATTCATGACTTCAAATACAGAAACGGTGTTCTTACTTTAAAAATTAGAAAATTAGAAACTCTTTGATTCTTCTAATTTTGCTGGCAGATACTTGTCTGTAATATTAGTAAGACCATACTTTGAGAATGCTTCAAGTTCTGCCTTTCTTTTTAACTTGAGAAATACCTCTAGTTGTTTTTTCCAATTTCCTTCTTGATATCTAGGATCTTTTTGAAGATCATAAATTCTCTTTATGTCAGATTCGGTCATAGGAATTGTTGGTAGTTTATATTTTTCAATATCAGTTGCCCAAACACCTAACCATTTTGCATCAGGTACTGTCAATTCTCTCAAATGAGCTGCATTTGCAGAACCAGATTTTATTACCATTGCAATATGTTCGCCATACACATCACCATCTGCTAGAATAACCACAGGTAATCCCATTTCGGTGTTCAGTCGTCTCAAGAGATTTCTTGTTGACCTAGGAGCTTGACCTGCAGTATCAACAATTATAGATTTGAATTTTTTATGAACTTTTTCTTCAACGAATCTTGTAAAAAGACCACCCTTTTCTATGGCAATAACAAGTTCCGCACTAGTATCGACAAGCTCTGCACTGCTCAAACTTGGACCTATCAAATATCCATCAGGATGATCTGAAAGATTCATTCTTTTTCCTTCATATCCTGGAACAGTGTATTCAATTGTCAAGTCTCCAAAGACACTACTTCTTTCCTCAGGAAATATGTGAAATTCTTCACGAGGACTTGTGAGCACTGCTTCCAAGTCTACTATAATATTATCAGACTCGGGCTGATCCTCAAAATCAATACTAAACGCCTGCGAAGAATAATAAATGTCTCTTAATGTAGATGATTTTCCTTCTCGAACTAACCTATTGACAAAGAAAGCAAGCCAAGCAAGCTGCGTGTAGGAACGTAACTGTGACATGTTTCTAGAACTACGGACAGCATTTGCACTACCCAAAATGTATTGTCTTATCTTTTTATCATAAACAATATTGCTTACTGATCTGCTGGGTATAACAAATTGTGGAAATTTTCCTTTGTCAAGACTATCGTAGATGTTAAGACCTTGTTGTTCCAATAAAGATAGTAATCTTTTCTTCCTTGCTTCGGCAGTCTTCGCACTAGACTTGTTCTTCAATCTCACTTCCCATCCTTATCAATTGGTTATAATTTGGTTCTTTTTTCTTACCAGCAAGTTCAGTTGCAAATTGTGCAATCAGTGGTACATATTTCGAATAAAGATTTGCTCTCTTTTTTGCCATATCAGCTGCTCCTTGTCTAGACATATGAACAGCTAATTTTCTTGCTAGATATTGCAATGCATTCTTTAATTCCCTTTCAAGCTCAGGTCTATCTGCCACATTTTCTTTTCCTACTGTCTTGTATGGAATTCTCGTGGAACAAATATGAGATACTATCACAAGAGGAGGATCCCCTTTTATTTTATATCTACTCCATTCAGTCTCATTTACAATTTTGAGGACTACATCGCTTCCTTCATCATATAAAAGCGGTATACGATTAGCAAAACGATAAACCTTGAGACCACTTGGTGGAATATCACCTCCATAGGCAATACCCATTTCTACAACAAATGGAAATCCAGAATACGCTGATGCATTACGTTGCCAGACAGCTGCAAACTCTGGGTTGAAAAATTTCATTATTCCTTTAGAAAGAGGTTCTTCTCCCAAAGGTGCCAAGCAACTGGGATCTGGAGCAAGGAATTCTTCAAATTTTTGGAGTGCGTCAGCCAGTTTTACTAATTCCTCATTTGTCATGCTACCTATTCTTTTATCTGGCTTGAATTTAGCAAACTCACAGAATTTTTCTGCTGTAGTAGGTCCAACCCTTTGGAATCGTTTGGTCAAAAAGGTGAGGAGTGTATCACCCTGAACGGTACTTGCAAGTTGCTTGTAATATGGACTCTCTGGGTCTAATTCTACTGCATGTGATTGAGACTCGCCAAAGTCCCAATATGTAATAGTCTTATTGGCAATATCAATATCGTCAATTCTGATTTTTTTCAATCCTTCAAAATCAATATTTAGAAAAGCCATGACAGAAATCACGGTTCTTACAGGTCTTGAGATATCAGACCAACGCTTTTGTGCTTTTTCTAAAATCTCTTTTGGAGAGAGATTTTTCTTTAGACCTAATTCTTTTTTGACTTTATCAATCATCTTGTTATCAATGGCTGGAATCTGATAATGTGTATCTGTGATCATTCTTCTGATAGTCTCAACATCAATACCATGTGGATGGGGTTTGATGACTGTCGGTGGACGAGGCATGTCCTTTACAATTCGTGGATAATGGAATTTTTCACCACTTGGATCTTCAAATGTTATTGATGCATATGGAGTAATTAGCGAAGTCTGATATACATAATCGCGGACTTTTGAACCTGCCTTGGAATAATCTCCTTCAAGAACAATACTCACTGCAAGACCTGTCTTTGATCCTTCTTTTGTTGTATGTTTTAGAATTACAGGTTTGTTTTTCTGAATGTCAAGTAACATTACAAACTCATCAAGCGTTTTACCATCTGAACAGCTCTTCACAGTAACTGGTTTGTTTGTAGTAATCTGACCATAGAGAATAGCCATCGTAGCACCAAGACCAAACATACCTCTAGCTTGCTTAAGACCAAATTTAGAACCATAGAGAACAGTACCAAAAGCAAGTGGAATATGTTCAGGATCAATCCCAGGGCCGTTGTCTTTTACAGTTAAGACGTAATGTTTGGGATCTGGTTTTTCTGCATCTACCGCTTTTATGGAAAGGTGAATGTCTGGAAGTATCTTTTTTGATCACATGCATCAAGTGCATTTTCTACAAATTCTCTAACAGATGTGTAAAGCGATCTAGTTGGATTACTAAATCCTGCAAGATCTCTATTTCTATAAAAGAATTCACTTGGAGATATTTGGCTGAAGACTTCTTTACTCAAGGATGTTTCCTCCCTCCCAAAGTTGAAGTCTCTCTAGTTTTTGTCTTCTCCTTGATTCTTGAAGATCATTGTAAACTTTACCATGAGTACTACCACTAGAAATAGATGTTATTGCATTAACAGCGGATTTTAGTTGGGTTCCATCCCCAATCAAGGCAACGGTTCTACCGTAAACAGATACTTTTGCACCACTTAGGTCCTCTATATTTTTTCTAACACGTCCACCTTCTCCTATTATTCGACTCTTTATCCTCTCAATTTGAGCAGGAGATTTTCCAGCAAATTGACGCAAGTCTATAATATGTAAAGAAGTCTCTTCTTGAACAAGACGTAGTGCATTCTCTGCAGAGAAGCCACGGCCTATAGCCATTACAATTTCTTCGGCCTTAAACGGCATTATATTTTCAACATCCCCCATTCCCTTTATGACTGTCTCGCCTGTTTGACCATCCACAGACAATGAAACAGAACAAATTTTTTCTATCTTGGCTTTTATCTTTCCTGATTTACCAATCAATACCCCAACTCGATCAACTGGGATTAGTATGATTTTTTCAAAGATCATCTTGTAACCCTCTTAAACACATCAATTGGATTGTCCACCGTTAGTCCTCTCTTAACAAAGAATTTAGTAATATTACTAATATCTCTTTCAAGAAATTCTTTGGTTTTAGGATGTCTTATATCTACCGCAGAGCCAAAATCAAAAACTACGGGTCCTTCTTTCGTTTTGAAAAGATTATACTCCGAAAGATCTGCATGAACAAGTTCGGCTTTTTTATAGAGATCAGAAATAATTGTTATTGTTTTTTCGTAATCAGCATAATCTACTTCTGATTCAACCAACGTCGGAGATGGAACACCGCCAGTTCCTACAAATTTCATTACCAGAATATTTTTTACCACAGTTATTGGTTCCGGACATGGAATTTCACAATTAAAGGCCTTGCTCAAATTACGAAATTCCTTTCTAGCCCACAACTCCACAAGAGATCTAGTACCGCTTTTTATTCTAGTAAACCTTGGATCTCCAATAAGGTAAGGATATCGCTTTTTAAAGTTCGATGTTGTGACGAGATAAATTTTTACGGCAAGATCATTGCCAAATGGGTCAACTGCCCAGTACAGCTGAGATTCTTTTCCCGCACCTACCGCACCATTGACATAAGAGATAATGCCATTATTTATCAGCCGTGAGAGAGTCATCACAGTAGACTTGTCAAAGACTGCCTCGAGCACTTTGTCTTTGTCAAATATGTCCTTCTCTGTTTTTCTCCCTCTTGCCTTACCAGCAAGTTTAAGGTTCATCTTTCTTGCCAATTTGTCTTGGAGTCCCAAATCAGAATCTTCAGTGGTTGAATCTTCTTCGACTTCACTTATTGTTTCTAATGAGTCTAGATCACTGTCTTCTGCAATCTCCAGGTTATTTTCTTCCTCAATTACGTCATCATCAAATTCATCTATAGATTCTTTATTCATTTTATTTTGCTCCTATAGACAACATTAATTGTAAAACAAACTTTGTAAAATCTATTACTATCAGAAATCTTGTGGCAAGAGCCCTTTTTGTTTTAGTATATCAACTTGTGAGAGAGTATATCTCCAAGTAATATCTCCACGATCGTCTGCTTTAAAATCCCAAGGGGCAATTGTTACAACATCATTATCTCTAATCCAAATTTTTCTTTTTAGTTTTCCCCTGATTCTACCCATCCTAGTCTTGTCATCTGTACATCTTACAAGTATGTGATCACTGCCCAAAAGTTTTACAACTCGGCCTAACAACTCGCCTTCTCCAGGCAAATACATTTCTTTTAACTCACTTTCGTTTAGTACTTTTCGCTTACCCAAAATTCTCAGACAACAGAGTGTTCAGTATGTATATATTCGTTGTATTTTCAAAATTTGAAAACAATAAGAAATGGAATTCCTTCAATTTCTTTTACACCTTTTGCGGTTCCCACTCCAATCTTTATTGAAAGATCAACTGTTTTTCTACCAGCCATGTTAATTATTGAAGAACTTCTTAGAAGAGATTCTGCTTCTTTTTCATCAACCACTTGGTCTCCATAGTAACTCTTTGTGATTTTTACCTCCAAATCAGATTGTTTGAGTGTTCTGCCAACTAATTCAGCATCACACATATTCAACATCTTATTGTTTTGTTGATTCACTACTCTTACTGCAAAATTCATTTACGCATATTGACCCTTAAGAGGAGATTTAGCTCCGCAGGCTTCACATTTAAGAGAGGTTACCCTATTTTCCTTTTCAACCCTCGTATCAGGACTCTTACAGGTTGGGCATTCCACATATTCCTTAAGATATCTATTCAAACGAATTGTAAATTCATGAGGGTCTTTTTTACCTACAAATACTGCCTTGTCTCCTCCAAATTGTGCTGGAGTTGCAAACTCCTTTGATAAATACTGGAGAAGCTTCTCAGGATCTCTTCGCAATATTTTTGGAAATTCAGAAAAGTTTCTGAAAAATGTTCTGTTTCCTTGCCACATTATATCCACTTTAGGAAGTTCAAATCTTGATGTAGAACCTGCCTGAATTTGAGATACTTTATCTTGTATTCCCTTCAATAATTTTTCATATTCTGCCTTTGTCAACTAGATTAGTTATAGAATCGCTACCTATATTGATTTACTCTAGAAAAAGAAGAAAATTGTACTAAGGCTTTCCTATTCGGAAGACATTAGTACTACATTTAGGGCATGTGCCCTTTACCGCAGGTCGTCCGTTCTTTAGCTTAACTTCCTTTGGATTTGAGATGTCGACTTTTTTTCTGCATTTTACGCAATATGCTTGAGTCATTTCAACATCTTACGAATGAAGTGGTATATAGCAAGATTCAGTAAAAATTATTTCACTATACGCCTAGAGGGTGTTAAATTTTTACATGACCTAATTCAGATCATAGATCTAGAATTTTCATAAAAATATATATTTTTTTCATATTTCTTATGAGGAAATGATCCAACTGCATGAAATTAACAAATCAGCCATGAGAATAATCAAATTGTTGAATGTAGTTATGCTTTTAAAAGCGCCCTAAGAGACTCACTTGAATGGTAACTAAGAAAGGCATCATTATCACCGTAGCAATATTGGTAACCATTTCAGGTGCAAGTTTCGTAGTATGGGTTCTTCCGCAAAATCATGGTTCTTCTGTTATTGTCTCCGATTACAAAAGCGAGTTGGACAGTGTAAAAGAGAGACATTTGCTCATTACTACTGCAATAGAGTCCAACCTCAAAGCATTATCAGATAAGAGTATGTCTCCAGATGAATTTATCAATCAAACCCAGATATCATCTTCTCAGGTCACCTCATTGATAACTGAACTAATAGAAAGCAATGCTCCTACGGAATGGAAACAAAGCTATGGAGCCTATTTTGAATCCCTCAAAAAGTATAACGATTATCTTTCTGAGACAATCTCACTTGCAAACAAGATGAAAAGTGGAATATCTACAAGTGATCTAAATGATGAGATATCAAAGTTAGATGCTCTCAAGAAAGAATCAGATGCGCTAGTAACCAAGTCTGACCAAACCCGACCTTGATTGAATCAAGTAATCAAAATTTGAGTTGAATTTCTTAAAGTATTTGTAAAACTATATAGAAACTACATTAATTAATAGGAAATGCGATTTTCGTCTATACCATGTCAGTAGAAGAAGCTAGCATACAAAATGAAACAACAGAGACTAAGACTAGTAGGCTATTAGTGATTTGTGTTGACAGAGATGACGATATTGGAGTAAAAGCAGGTGTTGTTACACCAGTAATTGGACGCAATGCATGCATAGATGCAGCTCAAAGACTTGCATTAGAAGATCCTGAAGATGCGGATTCGAATTCAATTTTTGCAGCTGTTAAAACATTTGAAGATTTGATAAGCAAGGGATATCAAGCAGAGGTCGCAATAGTTGCGGGTACTCAGAATAAAGGGGTGCAAGGGGACGAAAAAATTATTTCTCAAGTAAAAAACCTAGCAACAAAATTTGCTGCAAATGGAGCTGTGATAGTATCTGATGGTGAAGATGATGAAAGTGTCATACCAATAATTCAGAATGTATTACCAATAATTTCTGTAAAGAGAGTAGTGATGCGAGTAAGTAGAACAGTGGAATACTCGTATGCGGTATTAGGAAGATATCTCAAAGCTATTGCTTTTGATTCAAAATATTCAAAATTCTTTTTAGGTGTTCCAGGAATGCTTTTACTAATAGGTGGAGTAGCTGACTGTTCTTGGGCTAACTAGAGAAATATTTGCAGTACTAGTCAGCATTCTTGGTGGAGCATTTCTAATCAGAGCTTTTGATATAGACAGAGCTTGGACCAATTGGAATAAACCAACACCTGGTGGATTCATACGAACTTTTACACTAGTAGCAGGAATTGTCATGATTCTTGCATCGTTGACATCTGGTCTTAGTTCTGCAGTACCCGGTATTACTACAAAACCTGATAGTATTTTGAAATTAGTTTTGAATCAACAAACAACTGGTCTCTTTATTTCTGGAATGTTACCATTCCTTTGGATGGGAATAGGATGCATCTTTGGTGGTTCACTACTAAGTAGTTGGTTTAAGGGAAGCATTAGATCAATTACAGATATTCTAAGGTTGATAGTACTAGTTACACTCTATCCAATTGTTTCCCAGTTTACTACAATCATGATAAAAGGAGAGAGTCCGTTTACTCTAATTCCTCCGTTGTTACTTGGTCTTGCAGTAATACTGATATCTGCGTCTCTACTCTTCCACAAATATAGAAAAAAGAAGGGTGGTGAAGCACTATCAGAATAAAAGATAAAGTTCTCAATTTAGGCGGTTTTTACAGCCTATACTCTAAGAAATTAGAAAAGGACATTCATAGTGGAGAAATGCCAAATCATATTGCCATAATTCTTGACGGAAATAGAAGATGGGCAAAACGTAATCTGATTATGAAGTTAGAGGGTCACTTTAGAGGTGCAGATGCTGTAGAAAAATTGCTAGACTGGTGTGAAGAGCTAAATATCAAAATAATTACATTGTATGTACTATCATCAGAAAATCTCAGTAGGCAAGATGAGGAATTAGACTATTTGTATGATTTGATCAATGCACGATTACACAAATTATACAATGATCCCAGAATACACAAGAATCGTATGAAGGTAAAGGCCATTGGTAGTGTAGAGTTGTTGCCAGATTTCCTAAGAGACATTCTCAATAAACTCGAAGAGGCTACAAAAGACTATGATAATCATTACTTGAACATTGCAATAGCTTATGGCGGACAAAATGAACTTGTTGATGCAATCAAAAAGATAGGATCTAGAATTAAAGACGGTTCTCTAGATGTAAATCAGATCGACAAGGATGTAATAGAATCCAGCTTGTATACTTCCCACCTACCTCAATCATCACCTGATATGATATTGAGAACATCTGGTGAGAAGCGATTAAGTGGTTTTTTACTTTGGCAAAGTGCCTACAGTGAACTTGTTTTTATGGACATTTATTGGCCAGAATTTAGGAAAATCGACCTTATGCGAGCAATAAGGACCTTTCAAAAGAGAGGTCGCAGGCTAGGAAAATAGAAAAGAGAAATACTGGACATTAGAACTCATTTTGTAAATGTTGGAAGAAAGATCAGCAGGTACAATTCTTTACCAAGAATCTCCGTCTGGTAAGATGTATTTGCTTTTGAATTATCCTTCAGGTCACTGGGATTTTGTCAAAGGAAATATTGAGAAAGGTGAGACTTTCAGGCAAACTGTTCTCAGAGAGGTAAGAGAAGAAACAGGAATAACAGATATTGATTTTATTGATGGGTTTGAAGACAAGGTAGAGTATTATTATCAGCGAGATGGCGAAGTGATACACAAGGAAGTTGTCTTTTTTTTGGCAAGTACAAAAACAAACGATGTGGTATTATCACATGAACATCGTGATTACATATGGTTAAACTTCAATGACACTCTCAAGAAATTGACTTACAAGACTGCTCAAAGATTATTCAAAAAAGTCAAAGATTTAGGATTTGAGAGTTAGCTCTTGAAGTTTTTGTGCCTCAAGTTGAGGATTTTTTGAATTAAGAATTGTTCTTCCAACAATAAGATAGTTTGCACCCGCATCCAATGCATCAGTTGGATTTCCGCCCTGAGTTCCAACCCCAGGAGAATAAATCTCAAATCTTCCTTTTGCTTTTTTTCTTGATGATTCTATGAGTTTTGGAACAGTTGCGCCAACAACAATTCCGTCAACGTGTAAAGAATACGACCATTTTAAGAAAAGTTCATGAAGATTTGACATTTTTTTAGTACTTGGATTCTTGAATTCTTAGGCCATATCCCAACTTTGCCCCAAGATGACTCATGTGTACTAGAGTTATGACACCTTGATTGTTTTTATGAGCATTTTTTACAAGTTCGGATAAATTTTCAGGTCCCATAATCGGATTTGCAATTACCGCATCAAATCCACTTTGCCAGAGCCTTTGCAAGGTTATCAGGTTAGTATTTCCAATATCATTTAGTTTTATGTCAGTCTATTGTTTGTAATCCAAAATCGTGCGCAACTTGATTTATTTTTTTAATACTTTTCTCACCAAGTGGCAACAATAGATGAAAATTAAATTTTATAGCGCAGAGATGTTTGCCCAGTGTTTTGATATTTTTTATAGTTTTTTTCTCAAGTAACTCAATATTTCTATCATCTAGATCATTTGCTAATATTATGGAACTTCTCAAAGAAGAATCCTTCATTCTTTTTCTGAAATTACTCATAGCTTGACTAGAGGATGCTTACCTTTGAGTTTTATCACTTTAAGGTACGAGTATCCATGGTCACTTACTGTACTAACAAAAGATGGTTCTATGCCATCTTTGCTAGAATATTTCAAAAATGGTTTTGTAGGTTCGTAATCGAGTTTAACATGACAAAAATATGAAGTCTCGTCAGATTCGTTAAAGTTCATGAATACTCCAACATACCAATTAGTACCATCTGGAAAAGCAAAGAGTGGAAACGGAGATTCTTCAAATCCATAACTTAGTTTAATCAAACTTGTAAGATCCTCAAGCTCTATTGATTCGTATACAACTTCAGGAAGTGATGCAGTTTCCGGTTTCAGAGTTTCAGGAAGCGATTTGACTCGAACAATTGGTGAATAGAGGTACATGGGATTTGATATGGTATTTACCACATCATAGTCTTCTTTTCCTGCCTTGAATCCATATGAAAGATAATGACCTTTTTTGTCTGTTTGAACATAGAAATTCACAGATCTTTCTTTTAGAAGATCCATCTGTACTGAAATTATGCTTTTTCCATCAAGTTCAAAGGAAAAGGCAGTACGCGGAACTCTCTCCAACGCGCAAACCATTCTTGAGAATTCAGTCATATCTGTGACTTCGACATAAAACGGAAGTTTTGCCATAGGATTTCTCAAAAATCATCCACATTAAAAGTAGTCGTTTGTGATTCTCTTTTCTTTATTGTCTTCTGTCAATTATATCGTATACATCTGGTCCAGTACCAATCAATGTAACAGGTACTTTGAGTTGGTCTTCAATATTTTTAATAAAATACTTGGCAGGAGAGCTCAGGTCTGAAAACGATTGCATGTGTGCACATTCAGGAAAGACTACATCAAGTTTTGTTATTCCCAATTGGGTTGCACTGTTTAGCATAATTGATCTCTTTGCAAGATCAAAATCAAATTCGGCCGCTCGTCTTTGTCTTCCAGTAACTGTTCCTACTTCTTGCCATCCTTTTGCTACTGCCTTTTCTGGAGAAATCTCATTTTTCAAAGGACCCTCTCCAACTCTAGTGACAAATGCTTTGAAAACAACAAGTACTTCATCAACACTTTTTGGTCCAATTCCAACATCTGCGCATATTGCCGATGCGGTAACATCCTTTGATGTTACAAAAGGATATGTTCCGTGCCATAATGAAAGATAGGTTCCTTGTGTTCCTTCCACAATTACATTTTCTTTTCTATCTAATGCAAAGTTTACTTGGTTTGGAACATCGTCAAGATACAGAGTAAGAGATTCAATATCTTTTGCAAGCTTGAGTGTACGCATTGCCCTATCGGCATTGGCAGGTCCCGTACCAGTTCCAGTACTACCAATAGACTGTTTTAATCTACCACCAGAATCTGTAGTTCTATGTGATTCTTCAATTATACCACATTGAAAATCTACAAAAGATCTATCTTGAGTGCCGAATTCTTCAATCTCTTTTAAAAGCACTTCTGGACTTACTACTACTCCAGGACCAATCAGTAATCTTGTGTTAGGATTCAAAAATGCACTTGGTAACATTCTAACTTTGTATTTTTTATTTTCATGTTCAATTGTATGACCCGCGTTAGGTCCCACCCCACCCCTAACAGCTACTGTGGGATTGTCTTTTATTGCAAGATATGAAACAATCTTTCCTTTTCCCTCATCACCATAAAAACCACCAACGATAACTGTAGAAGGCATACAGGAAGAGCATAACCGGAGATATTTAAGCCAAATCTTACCAATACGATTTTAGAATCGATCCAGTCACAAACTCACATGTCTTCTCCAAATCATGCTGGAAACATCATAGTAAATTTAGCAGGCCTTCCGGAGTTTCTAAGAAAGCCGATATTAAAAAAGAGACTATCAGAGTTTTTCACCATGAATCAAGAGGACAAGAAAGAGATCATAAACAACGCATTACAAGCTGGACCCACAATACAATTTGATAAATTTTCCACCTTGTTTAAGACTTGGCTTGAAATTCTATGCAGCTTATCTGAAGAACAGAGAACGATCATGTTTTCTAATTATATTAGCGAGATAACAAATCATCCAGAAAAACTAATTGCCTTTAACCTGGATGGAATTTTTGAGATCTTCATGTCACTACATGCAGAACAAAGATCTGTACTTTCAACAACTCTTAAGGAGATAGTCAGATCATTTGATGAGAAGGACAGAAAAAAACTAAATCTGATAATTCCAGAGAGTGCAAAAAAGGAAATCGGCATCTAAAGTGGACTGTCTGGTTTTCTCTTATTTTCATCAGCGAAATTGATTACATCTCCCTCAGGAGTCATAACACCGACAAACACTTTTTCGTATTTTTTAACTACCTTTCTATGATCAGGCATTGACATATCTAGTTTCATTTCATTCATAACCATGATTCTATATTGCTTCCACTCTTCCCAGCATTTGTTGCAGCATGGATACCCAGAAGCAAAAGGATCAAGTTCGACGCCGTCTGGAATTTCGGTTTTACATTTGGTACACTTTCTGACCATAGTAGGACACCAAATCATAGCAATTTAATTCTTTAAGAGACATGTGTATAGATTACATCAATTGTTCTAATTTTATCAAGACAATATTTTCTTGTTATCTTGAGAAGAGATAATAGGTCTTGATGACAATATAAAACATGAAAATAAAATGTCCCAAGTGTGACAAAATTGCTGAATTGGGAGATGATTTTACATATGTCAAGTGTTCGCATTGTTCCCTTGACATGTCATACGGTGAATATGTGAAATTTATTGCTTACAAGGATGCAAGATATTCGGATGTTTTGGGAGATTATGTGTCAGATACCAAAGGCACTACATCCGGAACTCTTGATGAATGGTAGAAAAAAATCCACTACAAGCCTTATGTAATTTCATAAGGCACCATACCTAATTGGAATTTGTTCTCGAGTCTGCCCTCAATCTGTTAGGCTTTGTAGTTGGACTGGTCTTGGGGATTTTTGCATATATCGGATTCAAAAATACAGGTAGTCCTACTCTCTTTAGATTAAGCATCTCATTCTTTTCAATCAGCATAGGATTTGGAGTTGTAGGATTTGGTTTTCTCATCGAGTCTTTTGTCTTGGGTTATGTCAAACTAGACACTTGGATTCAGACCCTAGGACTAGGGATTCAGACTATAGGATACTTTTTCATAGCATTCTCTCATGGAATAAAATCATTTTTCCCAAAATCAAGATATTTCAAATCAATTGCAATGCCTCTTTTCATTATTCCAGGTAATTCAATTGAGCATATTATAAGGTCAATTTCTTTTATCCTATTGGTATATGGGACAATTGAAACAATATTGTCATACATGGAAAATAGAAAGAGGAGTACTATTTTCGTAGCCGCAGGCCTTGGGTTGCTAGCATTAGGTGAATTTTTGGGTTGGTATTCAATTGTATTTCCAAAATCAGTATTGTATTTCATCTCAGTTTCTACAAAGATAGCAGGATTAGGCGCACTTTTCGTTCCAATTTCGCAGGTTCCGTTGAGAGGAGCAAGATTTGGCAATAACGTATAGAACTCATATGAGTATAATTGGAGACATTCTCTCCACTGCAAGAGACGAAGTTCCAGATGAATCAGGTGCTAGTGTAACTTACCTTATCCGAAAAGCAAATGTTTCGTATGCCAGACTTTCAAAAATTTTAGATACACTTGTTTCACAAGGACTTTTGGAACAGAGTAATTCTGACAGGGCCTGCAAGTACAGAATAAGCAACAGAGGTAGAGAGTTTCTTCAGGCATATCGTGGATTCAGAGAGTTTGCAGATTCATTTGGATTGAGAATTTAACTTTCGCCTTCATCTACTATCTCTTCAGTTTCATCTTCTACATCGTCGTCCTCAAAGGCATCTTCAAAATCATTCTCGTAATCCTCTGACATATCACTCACAGAAAATATTTTCCTATAAAAGACTTGCACAGTACTAACATTACTATTGCCACCCTAACTGGTTGATTTTACGCTATCCAACCGCTACATGAAACGCAGATTTTCATCCCATCTTCGTCTTCATATGTTTCTCCACCAGGAGGACATTGGCATTGTGATACTTCTTCCATCTGATATAGTACGCATTCCAATCTTATATCATTTTCATAAGAAGAGATAATTTACTATTAAACATCTCAAAAAAATATGATTCTACCTTGCAATGAAAGTGGAATAAAAGATGCATATGACGCCATAAAAAAAGGAGGAGTTGTCGTATTTCCTACTGATACCGTTTACGGAATAGGCTGCGATCCATACAATCAGGAGGCAATTAACAAAATATACAAGATTAAAGGCAGGGAAAAAATGAAACAGCTTCCTGTTCTTGCATACTCAAAAAAAGAGATCAAGGATATAGCATATTTTGATGAAAATTCAGAAAAAATCTCAGATAAATTTTGGCCTGGTCCCATTACATTGATTCTCAAAGTCAAGGACAAAAAAATTGAAGAATCACTCGGTCTAGAAGGTAAGATTGCAGTCAGAGTTCCAAATCATCCCTGTGTGCTTTCTCTTTTAAAAGAATGTAAATTACTTGTAGGTACCAGCGCAAATTTTTCTGGGCAGTCTCCATTTAATGATTCAAGTGAAATAGCAAGCAAATTCTCAGGCTATGACATATTGTTAGATGGAGGAAAAATTGTCAATCCTGGAGAATCTACAATAGTACAGTTTGTAGGTAATGAGTTAAAAATAGTAAGAGAAGGTAAAATAAAATCGGAGTCTTTGGTTTGAATTTGATTACAACCTGTAGTAGACATATGGAGGAGGAAGCATGTGATGAAATTGCAGAAATTATTCAAGAACTGGGGGACGAGTCTCCAAGAATAGGCAAGTCAAGTTTCTCAGGAATAGTTTGGGTAGACACTATAATCGATCCTTTTGTTGTCATAGCGGAGATCAAAAAGATAACCCTTGATGAACCATGGAGAATGAGATATTGCCATAGATTCATTCCGATTAGACAATCCACTTCGTCTAGTCTTGAAAACATAGTAGAAAGTGTGAGAAGCCAAATAAAAATAATGAAAGATACAGATGCATACAGAATTACAATTGAAAAGAGAGGCTCTGATATTTCCTCAAAGGAGATAATAGATTCAGTTGCCAGTATAATTCCAAACAAGGTGTCTCTGGAGTCATATGACTGGAATGTTATGATTCAGATAATGGGGGGTATTACAGGCGTTTCAATACTAAAAGAAGAGGATGTTGTGAGTACATTAAAGCTCAAGCGAGATTCAATGGAATAAGGTTGCAGACTTTTCTGCAAGCAAATCTTCCAAGGGCATTTTAGAAAACACACAGTCAAGTTGCTTTTTTGTTATTCCAAATTCTTTTTTTATCAATTTAGAATTATCTTTTGAAAATACATTGTCTTGTAAAAGATCCTCAATGTAATTGTAGAGTTTTTCAATGTGTGATTTTTTTCCAATTATTATCAATATAGAATCGGCGTTCTTTTTTACACCTACTTTAGAAATTGCATCACTAATTTGCCTAGTACATGCAAATCTCATGAGAATGTCAGTCTCAATTTTATTAGAAAGTAAGGTGTCTGCTTTTTGAGCAGACAAAGAAATGGCAACTGTCTTTTGAACATGTTCTGTATTCAAGACATATGATGCCTGAATTCCTTGGATGACAAGATTTGGATATCCATCTCGGAGTGATTCAATAAATCGAATTGGATCTTCTGCAGTTTTTTTGAGTCTGACTAACTCTACAATATTTTTCATCAGACCAAATTGTATCCTCTTTGATTTTCCACCATGAACTAGTGGAATTATGCTAATGACATCTCCATCCTTTAGTAAAGTCTCTTTTCCCTGCAATGCAGATGAATCTATGCCATTTACTGCAACAAGAATATTGTTAGGATCAAGGTATGGTAGATTTTTAGGAGTATTTTTTTCAAGATGATCTAATAGAGAAGATATTGTCATAAGGTCACTTGGAATCTCAAGTTTATCAGATGAGAATGACTTTCTGGCTCCTCCCAGTAACTTGACAATTATCATATTACCAAAAGAAGGACTGGTATATATTGGATATTTATAAAAAACCTAGTTGAGTATTTGCTCTTCAATCTCTTCAGTCTCATCAACTGGTTCATTGTGAGCAACTGCTTCAGATTCTTTTTCTTGCTTCTCCTCAAGCTCTCGTTTAATATATGTAGAAATGTAACCGGCGATTTCGTTCTTGAGACCTTTAGATCTTACAATTGCAACTTCATTTAGAACCTGTTTGTTGTGTGCAAAATCATTGTCAAATTTTCCTTTATAAGTAGTCATCAATTCCATGGAAATTTTTCTGATTCTGTTCACTGATTTGATTGCCTAAAGGGGTTTTTTATACCTATACACCAAGGTACGAACTAGCATTCTTTTCGGCAATCAGTAGCATTTCATCATATGACTTGTTCAAGATGCCAGCTGCACAAAAAAGCACACTAGGTAGAAATGTTATTTGTGCGGTCTTCAGACCAAAGCATCTTGAGAATCGCACAGGTCCATCAGTCTCCAAGAGTATTTTGTCCAAGTCGGTAAGTGTGAGAAGAACTTGCTTGTCTTGAGAATAAACCATTGCAGGTCCATATGATACAAAACATCCCAGTTCCATTGCTTTTTGTAATTGCTTTTTGCTGCCAGAAAACCAATGAAGTAAAACACCTTTGATTGAATAAGATGGAAGTATGGAAAATATCTCATCAAGAGTTTTTCTAGAATGGATGGATACTGGTTTGCCTAATTTTTCTGCAAGTGAGAGCATCTCTTGAAATACCAATACTTGTCTTGGAAATCCTGCTTCATCTGAAACATATGTTTTGTCAAGACCAATCTCTCCAATCCCAGATATTCTATTGGAATTATGTTCAATCAATTCCACCATTGCATTTAGATCATCATCTGCCTTTTCAGGATGAATCCCAATAAATGGCAAAACCAAAGGACTGAGTTTACTTAATTCAAGTGTGGATTTTGAAGTCGTATTATCCATAGAAACACAACAAGCTTTGATCTTCAATCTATCCATGGCTACAAGTATGTACTCCAAGTCAGCCAAGTACTCATTGTCTGATAGATGAATATGAGCATCAGTCAGCCAGGTCATGGTTAGTCACTTATTTGAGCACAAAATAGTGTGTATAAATCGATCCTTGCATAGTTTTTTTCCACTCAAAGTCTTTTATCGAGGTTTTTTGGATTTATAGTATGACAACAGAATTTGGTCTTTCTGTAATGTATAGGATTTTGAAAAAAGCAGGTGCAGAAAGAGTAAGTGATGAATCAGCTAATGAACTTAGAAGAACACTAGAAGAGATTGGTGGTTCAATTGCAAAAAATGCAGTGGAGATGTCAGTACATGCAGGTAGGAAGACGATAAAATCAGAAGACATTAGACTTGCAGCAAAGCAATTTTCAAAATTCTAATCTAAAAGATTTAATTGTTCAAATAAAGCCATTTTGATCGCGGTGAGGTGGCAGAGTGGCTATGCGTTCGCCTGCAAAGCGAATCTATAGGGGTTCAAATCCCTTCCTCACCTTTTGATTATATCATAATAACCCGCTTTTCTAAATAGAGCAGTTTGTAGACAGAGTGAATTTGGCGGAAAGAAGTAATGGTTTGTTAGAATACATTCCAGGTGCAAAACCTATTTCATATCAGAATACCGGTGGTCAACCACTAGATGGTTTTGTACAAAATGTCAAAGACAGCATAAAAGAATATGCGGAAAGTGCACAAAATGAGGTTGAGAAAGGTCATAATTTTTTGCAGTGGGTACTTACTAGAGTTTTTGAGGCAACTGAAGATGATGCAACTGATGCAATAATTGATGGTGCAAATGATCTAGGAATAGATGCGTATCTGCCAGTAGATTTTTCAGAAGACAAGATCTATCTCTTCCAGTCAAAGTACGGAACATCGCATTCTATTGAGGCCATAGTAAAATTCAGAGAAGATGTCAAAAGATTACAAGGTAAAGATATTGCAAAAATGCGTCCAGAGCTTGCTCATCTGGTCACAAAGATTCAGGAAAAAAATCTCAAGATAGAGTGTATCTATGTAACAGACCAGAAAGTAGAGGATGAGAATTTTGAGTCTGTCGAAATTTATGACGTAGATGTGATAGTAAGAAAACTTTGGGATAGAATAAAAAAACCAGCTGCTGGTAAAAAGGCATCAATCAAACTTGAAACTAAATTAAGATATCAGAATACACTTCTTGGCATTTTAAAATTAAGAGAGCTCACTAATTTTGTTACAAAGAACAAGGACTATGTTTTTGAATCAAACATTAGACAATGGATGCAGTTCAAGACGACAGTAAACAAAGGATTAAGAGAAACTTTACAGGAAGTGCCTCACAAATTCTTCTATTACAACAACGGAATAACTATAGTGGTAAGCGATTTTGAGGAATTGGAAGACAACTCAATTGTATTACACTCGCCTCAAATAGTAAACGGAGCACAGACATCTAATTCAGTATTGGACCATGCAAGACGTACTCATAATTTGGATGGAAGTATAACTGTCACAATCATAAAAGTCTGCAGACGAACTTGATCAAAACAACATAACAAAATACAGAAACTCTCAGAATGCAGTAAGGGGAAAAGATCTAGTATCTTTAATGGATTTTCACAAATCAATAAAGTCACAAATGGAAAACATCCATTATTTTTATGAAATTCAAGGAGGCTCGTTTGATACCAAGACAAAATCACATCAAAGTGAGTTTGTTGGCGATGCCATTTACAATAAATATCTGCCAGATAACCACAAAAAAGTCATAGTAGCAAAGGATGCCATTCAGGCCTTTGTTGCAGGAATAGAACAACGACCTACCGAGGCATATAGTTCTCCTGCACAATTTTTACCAAGAGGTAGTAAATATGATGAGGTCTTCAATGAGAAATTAAAGGATGATTTTAGACTACTTCTTTACCCGTATTTTATCAAGGAATATGCAAAAAAGTCATTAAATTATGGAAAGAAGGGAGGTCACAAGACAAAGAGGTATGCAACGTTATTTTTTGTTGCAGTATACTTTAAGATCCTCCATGAAAAGATTCTACTCACAAAGGATGACTTTAAAGAAGACATATCCAAGCTAGAGCCAATATTCAAGAGCGTTAAACTAAATCAGCGTATCCTAAAGCTGACAGATACTGTTGTGACAAAGTTCCTAGAAGATACCGTAGTAGATGATGAAATGACTGCTGCAAATACCTATCACAACTTCTTCTCTCACCATGTTTGGCAGGATTCCATGGTTCGTGTAATAGAGAAGAAGATAAAACAAGAAGAAGAAGAGATTGCAAGCATCCAAAAAGTAGTCCAAGATCTTTTTTAGAATTTTAAATTAATGCGGCAGAACGGTTGACCGATAGGTTCTCTTGCAGGAGGTCCACATTGGCCAGCCATCCTACCGCTATTTTATTCTAGAATATGCTAGTATTTAACATACTATTTACGATCATGATTTTTATAACGAAGTTGGGCGAGAAATATCAACATGAAAGAGACTGGACAATGTGCATTATGCAATGGTCCTTTTGATCATGTTTACGTTCCAATGCAATCATGGAACATAAAGGGTAATTTGTGCAGCAAGTGTTATTCTAAAAAAATCGGAGAACACTATCCCGGTACTCATGAAAGAGTAGGTAAATCAGACTAGGAACCAACCGGTTTCAATCAGATCTTTATCTTGTGATTCTCCTACACCTGTTGCATAACGCCAGATGTAAGGTGCATCAGTTTTCATCTTTTCTTTTATTTGAATTAATGATTCCAGTTCAGAGTCTACATTTCCAGTAGGGATATCACATCTTTCACAAAATTTACACTTGGAATCTAGAGTAAGTGGAGTAGATTCTATCACAGGATATGCCATGCATGCAAGTGGGCGAGAATCATAGATTTTACATGCATACCCACCATGTGGCGATCTTTTACTAGATTCCATATCCAGAAAGGGACAGGTATTACCATTTGGATCTTTACCCATCATCTGATATGCAAGTATGGCATCAGGCCCGTCAGACTTGTTTTCAGATACTCCTATTCTGGGTATAATGGTAATCTTGATGCCATTTTTTTCTGCCAGTAACTCGATCTTTTTTTTCTCACTTGGTAAGATAAGAACACCCACCTTGCCAAATTTCTTTGTTGGATAATACTCTCTTTCAATACAACATTTGGAACAGTCCTCTATACATGAAAAATCCAATGTCTCATACCCTCAAAAAAGGGATAAATTTCCTTTTATCACGAAAAAATACAGCCCTATAAGGTTTCCAGAGAAGATAAATAGTAATACCCTTATATCACCAAATCTTATAGTTTCTAACAATGGTAGTATATAGAACAAGCATGCAGATAGTAAGAGATTTGCTTACTGTAACAGAAGAAAGCGGCATGAGCGGAATTAATGTAACATCACTTCTAACAAAGGCCAATTTATCACATTCAAGACTATCGAAATTCGTAGACAACCTAACCGGTGCAGGTCTAATCAATAAGATAGAATTCGACGGAAAGAACACATTCGTCATAACATCAAAAGGTAAGCAATATCTGCAGACATATGAAAGATTCCAGAGTCTTGCAGACTCTTTTGGCTTAGATCTTTAAGCCTCTTTACTTTTTATTATTTTAATTTTAAAAATCACATATACCATATTTGGTTGAAATTTTCAAGACTTTCTTTTTTTAGAATTATTTTAAAATTTGATGCGATCTAAGATTATCAAAAAGATATTCAAATGAAATGAACAATAATTTTTAGATAAAAAAATTGGTTTTTGAGTCAGCGACCAGTAAACCGACAGATCTATAAAGGTGTAGTTTGGTTTATCAAAAGGGGAGTAATGGTGGCAGAGACATTAGTATGGTGGAAGGGACTTGCAAAAGAACTCGAATTAGATATAGAATCCCTTGATGAAAAAGTAGACGATAGCAGACTTTAAAAATAATTAGAAGATCATTCCTGAATTTACTTGATTAAAGCCTCGAGTGGGATTCGATCCCACGGCCTAACGCTTACGAGGCGTTCGCTCTACCAGGCTGAGCTATCGAGGCAGTGGTTCGAAATGTAATTAGAGTTTATAAAAAGCCTTTGTGCTTTTGATTCATTGAAAGTATCAATTTCCGGAGTTCGTGGAATTTTTGGCAATGACCTTAATCTTAAAGACATAATTCATTATTGTAGAAATTTTTCACCTCTGGTCAAGTCAAAAAAATGTGTAGTTGGAAGAGACACAAGGCCTTCAGGCGAGATTGTAACCAATGTCGCAATTGCCTCTCTTTTAGAAAGAGGAATCTCAGTGTATAATCTAGGTATATCTCCTACACCTGTCATATTCAGAGAAGCAAGAAAATATGGCAGTGGTCTGATTATTACATCTTCACACAATCCTCTAGAATGGAATGGCCTCAAGTTTATCCTAGAAGGTAGAGGAATTAACGAGTCAGAATTAGAACAGTTGGTAAAGGAAGACCAATTTCAAAGAGAAAAATTTGGGACTGAAACACAGGTGGAATCAAGCTACATTGATGAGGCAGCTAAAGTAATTGGGAGAATAAAAAAATCACCAAAAATAGCAGTTGACGTCGGTGGCGGTGCAGCGTTTGAGGTTGCTCCGCAGTTACTAAAAAAACTAGGTTGTAAAGTAAGTGTAATCAATGGAATACCTGGAAAATCAACTCGAGGTCCTGACCCTACCAATGATAAACTATCAGGACTAGTTCAAGCTTCAAAAAAAGCAGAGATTGGTTTTGCTTTTGATTTGGATGGAGACAGACTAGTTATAGTAAAAGACGGCAAGAAAAAATCACCTGATGTTACATTAGGTCTTGGCATTGCAGGTGCACTTGAAAAGGGATACAAAAAATTTGTTCTCAGTATTGATACTAGTATTGCAATTGAGAAATTCATTACAGATCAAGGTGGTATTGTCAACAGATTTAAAGTTGGAGAAGCCAACGTAGTTGACATGATGTTAAAAACAAAATCTCAAGCAGGTGGGGAAGGGAGTAGTGCAGGATTTATTTTACCAGAATTTAACATGTGCCGAGATGGAATTTTGACAAGTGGTCTTATTGCATCAATGGTTGGAACAAAACAATTCGATGAGACAATAAAATTCATGGAAGGATATCATCAAGTAAGAACCAAAGTAAGTGTTGATTCCAAGCTTCACAAGAAGACACTTGGAATTTTATTGAAAAAGATGAAAAAACAATCTAGTCAGATTATAACAATTGATGGCATAAAGTCCATAATAGATGAAGACAGTTGGGTTCTAGTGAGACAGTCAAATACTGAGCACATAATCAGGGTCTCTGCAGAGTCAAATGACCTCAATAAAGCAAAATCAATAGAAAAACAAATCACCATGCTGGTTAAACAAAGTTATGAAGAATCCAGATGAAAGAGAGATAATCAAGACATTTCAAAATAGATTTGGCAAGTCTGGATTTCTAGCAGATGATGTTGAAGTTCTAAAAATTGGCAGTTCCAAGTTTATTGCAAAATCTGACATGTTGGTTCAGAGTACTGATGTGCCCCCAGGAATGAAGACTGCAGATATTGCAAGAAAGAGTCTGGTGGCATGTGTAAGCGACTTTGCATGTAAGGGAGTCAAGCCAATATTTGCTACAATTTCATTAGCAATACCTCATGGTTTTACACGGAAAATGGTCAATCAACTGGCAGATGGTTTTGCATCAGCTTCCAAAGAATTTGGATTGAAGATAGTGGGTGGCGATACAAATCAAGGAAAGGAGCTAGTTATCGAAGTATCCATGTTTGGTGGCAGAAAACAAAAAGATGCCATCAAGGGGCGGTGCAAAGATTGGAGATATCATAGTTACATCAGGTCCTTTTGGATACTCTTCTTCAGGCTTGAAGATTATCATGGAGGGTTACAAAGCCAATCCACGATTTTTTAGGAAATGTATGGGAAAAGTTATGAGTCCAACTCCAAGACTCCAATTTGGATTACAAGCCACAAAATATTTTTCGTCATCAATGGACTCTAGTGACGGACTAGCAATAACACTCAACGACATGAGTGAGCAGTGCAAAAAGAGATTTGTAATATTTGGTTTTCCAACGGAATATGATGTAGTAGAATTTGCCGCAAAAAACAAAATTGATTTGAAAGACTTGGTTTTTTGCGGTGGGGAGGAGTATGAAATGGTCTTTACTGTATCACCGCTTTATTTGCACCAAGTAAGAAAAATGGCAAGAAAACTCAAAGTGCCTTTGTTTGAGATAGGTTATGTAGCCAGAGGCAAAGATGTGGTTCTCATGGAGAAATTCAAGCCCAAGAGAATCAAAAGATGTGGTTGGATACACCTCAGATCCTAATGTTTTTTAAACCCGTTCGAGAGTCTTGAAATGTTGTCCGAACAAGAGACTGCCAAGGAAAAATGGGGAATAGCTCACATTTTCAGTAGTTTCAACAATACCATAGTACACATCACAGATGTTTCTGGTGCTGAGACTGTAGCAATTAGCTCTGGTGGACGACATGTTAACGCAGACAGATACGAATCATCTCCTTATGCCGCAATGAAATCAACAGCAGCAGTTGTTGAGGCAGCACATGACAAAGGCTTCACTGGTCTTCACATAAGAGTAAGAGCAGTAGGCGGAGTCGGTTCACGTGTTCCTGGCCCTGGTGCACAAGCAGCAATTAGAGCCCTAGCAAGAGGCGGATTTAAGATTGGGAGAATTGATGATGTAACACCAATCCCTCATGATACCACAAGAAAGAAGGGTGGTAAAAGAGGAAGAAGAGTCTAAGCATCTACAAGCTTTACTTTTACTTTGGCATTTTTGTTTTCGAAAAATTTTGTCATAAAAGTTACAAATTTTTCTTCAACTTTCTTTCCTTTAGTTTTTGCAATCTGATCTCCGAGTTTTAATTCCATTCCAGAAAGTAATTCTGTTTTTATCAATACTTTGAAAAAAGCCCAACCAAATCTTTCCATAGGATTACTTATCAGAAAACCTTCTTTAATACCACAAAGAGTTTGTATCTCTTCCATCGTAGCTGAAACAATCTCTCTATCAGTTTCATAGTTAGTTGTTGCAATTTCAAGTATGGTTGCTCTACCGTGCATTAACAATCATCAAGCGTAATACACGAATAATAAACTTATTTTGAATATTTTAGCACCAGTCAAACTGTCTTTGAGTAAAAATTTCAGAATTGTTCAGTAGAGTTTGAAGTATTTTCAGGACTTGATTGTCCAGAAGACTCAAAGGATTCAGTTGAAGATTCAGAAGTGGATTCTGCGGATTTTTCAGATTCTGTTTTTTCATCACCTTTTAGTTTATCAGACCAAGATACTAATTTCCCATCCTGTTCAACACTAATTGTAGTTTGCATCCTCACGTGAATTCCAAGAGACCTAAACAAGGTCAATAATTTTCCTCCGTCTATGATTTCAGAAACTTCTCCTCCTCGAATAAGCTCTGCAAGTTTTTCTATTACAACTTTGGACTCTTCTGGAAATTGGGCTTCTGCATTTTGAAGAACCTCAACTCCTCTATACCCAAGCTGTTTTACTACTAGATCACGTGAAGAAATCTGTGGTTTTTTTGTTTCAGTCTTTACTTCTTCGGTTTTCTGTCTTTGGGAGATATTTTTTTGCATCTCAAGCATCCTTTTTGCCTTGAGACGTTCAAGTTCTTTGTCTTCCTCGCTCAACCCTTGATTACCCCAATTGGAACAAGTTTTGCCACTTTGGTGACTATTCCAAGTTCGTGAGATACGTTTGCCACAGCGTCAACATCCTTGTATGCTTCAGGTGTTTCTTCTACTACACCTTCTCTTGTGAGAGCTTTTATGAAAATTCCTTTATCGCTAAGGGTTTTTTGTACTTGACTTTCAGTAAAACCTCTTCTTGCCGCAGATCTTGACATCATTCTTCCTGCACCATGTGCAGTGGAGCCAAAGCTCAGATCCATAGAATTTGGCTTTCCCAACAAAATCCAGCTACCAGTACCCATTGAACCTGGTATGAAGACTGGTTGACCAATATCTCGATATTTTTTAGGAATTTCTTCTCTTCCTTGTGGAAATGCTCTTGTTGCACCTTTTCTGTGAACTACCACTGAACGAAGCTCGCCATCGATTTTGTGTTTTTCAACTTTGGCAATGTTGTGGGCTACATCGTAGATTAGTTTCATATCAAGATCAGATTCTGTTTGTTTGAAAATTCTCTCAAAGGCCTTTCTTGTCCAGTGAGTAATCATTTGTCTATTACTCCATGCATAATTTAATGCTGCAAACATTGCTTTTCTATATGATTCTCCTTCCTCTGAAGAATTTGGAACGCATGCAAGTTCTCTGTCTACTAGATTTATTTTGTATTTTGAAAGTGCTTGTTCTGAGACTCTAAGATAATCACTACAAACTTGGTGTCCAAATCCTCTAGAACCGCAATGAATCAATACAGTAATTTGACCTTCGTTGAAAATTCCCATTCTTTTAGCAGCTTCTTTATCATGAATCTGATCAACTCGTTGTACTTCAAGAAAATGATTTCCTGAACCCAAGCTTCCTAGTTGAGGAGCACCCCTTTTTCGTGCAGTAGGAGATATTTTTGAAGGATCGGCATTTTTTATCTGACCGTTTTCTTCACATACATCTGCATCATCTTTTGAACCATATCCATGATCAACTGCCCATTGTACACCTTTTACAAGAACTTCATCTAGATCAGATGAAGATAATCTTACTGCACCTTTGGAACCTACTCCAGATGGAATTGATGTAAACAATTCTGAGACAAGGTCTCTAAGTCTTGGGCGTACCTCCTTTTCGGTGAGATTTGTCTTGATGAGTCTGACACCACAGTTGATATCATAGCCTACTCCTCCTGGACTGATCATACCTTCTTCAGCATCCATGGCGGCTACACCACCAACAGGAAATCCATAACCTTCGTGACCATCTGGAAGAACTACACAGAAGATGGAAGCGAACTCGAACTGGGCAAAGTAACGACAAGATTGTTTCATGGGCTGAGGGATCTGATCTATGTCCGTAACGGCATTGTATTGATTTATTCCGAAAATAATGCCGCTTTTATTGAAGCCAACCGGATCGGTTATGGAAATAAAGGCGACGGTGAAAAAGCGAAGGCCGTGCTGGAATATGAGAGTCAGCTGATTGTATGGATTCAACAGAGGCAGAAAGCGTTGGAACGGGAACAGGTGGAAGCGGATCCCCAATACGAGACCATCCGGCGGGAAGCCGGCGGATGGATGAACAGATATGAACTGGAAATATTGATACCCATCGTACTGGATGGCAGACTTAACGGATTGATCGGATTGGGAAAAAAAGATAACCTTCAGAATTATACCTCGAAGGACATCGAATTATTGGAAAAGATGGGTGTCCAGCTTGGGGTTGTGGTAGAGAACGCCCTGCACCATGAAGATATCCTTGACAAGCAGCGGCTTCAGGATGAAATGAAGATTGCGGAGCGTATCCAGACATCCTTGATACCGGCCGTCCCCCCCAACGCGGAGCTGGAGATTATCGCGGTGATGAAACCCGCGGCCGAGGTCGGGGGCGATTATTATGACATTGCGGAAGAC
>CAVRLU010000010.1:0-30083 GCA_963722115.1 uncultured Nitrososphaerota archaeon | reverse complement strand
AGAACAACTTGCAGTAGAAAAAATTTGCAGATTCTTTAGAAGTGATTCCAATTACACTTGCTGAAAATGCTGGAATGGATCCAATTGATACATTGGCATCATTACGATCAAAACAAAACTCAAAGGAAACAAATGGACAGGTATTGATGTTATGAGGGGTCAAGTTGCAAGTATGCATGCCAGTGATATCTCTTGAACCACTCTCTGTCAAGATCCACAAAATAATTACATCCGCAACTGAATGTGGCATGTAATGATATTAAAAATAAAATTGATGATGTTATTGCCACTGCAAAATCTGCAGGACCACCGCCAGGAGCTGAAGGAATGGGCGGAATGGGGCGGAATGGGCGGAATGGGTGGTATGGGCGGAATGGGTGGTATGGGCATGCCACCAATGGACATGTAATTAAAAAGTCCAATATTTCTCTCAAAGGTTTATTTGACTATTCTAGATAGGAATTCTATGCAGTTAGGTGGAACTAAAATTCTAGCCGGTGCAAAATACATCTATCTGGTAGCATTCTTTGCATTGCTTTCTGGAATGTTCTATCCTATAATCACTCACAGCAGCTGGGATATTGTAATTACAGGAACTTTGATTCTCTTTGTAGGTCTTGCAGGAACTGTTTCTATCTACAAAGCAGCTACTGCTGAAAAGCACAAGAAAGCCTATCTCATTATTGGTTTGGTTATAACTTCACTTGCATTGTTCCTTGTGTACGGTGCAATAGGAAGAATCTAGATATCAAAATAAAGATAGAATTCATGTGGATGAGGTCTTATTGAAACCTCATGATCATCTGCTCTTTCTACCTCAATTAATTTATCAAGCGTTTCATTTGAGAAAATCGGAGAGAGGAACTTTCTATCACTCTCTAATTCATCGAGCGCTTCTCCCAAAGTTGCAGGTAAATCTCTGATTCCTTTTGCAATTCGTTGGGCCTTAGTCATCTTGTAAATGTCTTCATAAACTGGATCTCCCGGATCCATCTTCTTTGATCCCATCTAATCCTGCTGCTTGAACTGCCGCAAATACTAGATATGGATTAGATGACGGATCAGGAGCTCTGAATTCAATTCTCTTAATCTTGGCATAATTTTCTCCCCTGAAATGGGAAGGAATCCTAATTATTGCAGATCTATTGCTTGCACTCCATGCAATATACACTGGTGCTTCATAACCTGGAACTAATCTGTGATAAGAGTTTGTTGTAGGTGCAACAATTGCAGACAATGCTCTTGCATGATTCATAATTCCTCCGCAATAGTATCTTGCTATTTGACTAACTTCCTCTTTGTCATCTTTATCAAAGAACATGTTCTTGTCACCTTTCCACAAGCTGACATTAGTATGCATTCCAGAACCTGCATCCATTGAGATTGGCTTTGGCATCATGGTTGCAACTTTATCATACTTTTTGGCAATGTTTCTAATAACATACTTGTAAGTCTGAGCACCATCTGCAGAATTGGTTAGAGTATCATATCTGATATCGATCTCACATTGCCCGGCAGTAGCTACTTCATGATGATGATTGTCACATAAAATCCCAAAATATTCATTCAAGCACTCGACACAATCATTTCTAAATTCTGTTAAAGTATCAGCTGGCGTACTTGGATAGTATCCTTTCTTCAATGCCATTGGGTATCCCTTTCCATCCTGGCTCCATGGTGCCTCTTTGGATTCTATTGAATACGATTGGCCTTTGTAAGGAGTAAGTACATCCCAGTTAATTTTATCAAATACGAAGAATTCTACCTCTGGACCCCAGTAACTATTGTCAAATCCTTGAGTTTTTAGATACTTTTCTGTCTTTTGAGCAATACCTCTTGGATCAGATTCTAGTCTGCCTTTATTTCTACTTCGATATACATCACAAATCAATCTGGCTGTCTTTGCATTTTCCATCCAGGGAATTATTGCAAAAGTAGTAGGATCCGGTTTTAAGACCATATCCGAGTCTTCTATTGTCGCAAATCCTACAATTGAAGAACCATCTAGTTTTGGAAGCCCATCTTGCATTTGTTGTGGGGTAAATAGATTTGCAGAAATCGTGGTATGATGGAATCTCCCTCTAAGGCCTGTAAATTGTAAATCGATGAATTTTATCTGATCATGCTTTATTTTTGAGAAAACATCTTCAGCAGAATAAGAAACTGGTACTGGTTCTCCACCAATCACTTTATATGGCAATTTTGCACCTTGATCATAACACAAAGGGGTCTATGATTTAAGTATTGTTGGATATGGAAATGTCAGAAATAAAAATTGATGTAAATTCATTGTATGGTATTCTTCTTCGCGAAGTAGAAAATGATTCAGTTCAGGAGGTAGATCCTAATCTGTATCATAACATTGCAGAATTTCTTGGTAACTTAAAAAATCATGATTACGATGGAATAGAATCAAAGATTACTGAATCATTAGTAAAAATGATAACAGAAATGACTTCGATTCTTTTGAAGATCAGAATTGAAAAGGCAACATCTCTGGATGAAATTGATTATTCAAATTTACTTGATGAAGAGAGATTTATTTTAGATTCTGAAGATGAACTACGACAAAGAAAGGATACTATTCTTTCTGCAACACTCAATGGAAGATTAAAACTTCTTGAGACAGTAGGACAAAATCATAGAGTTAGATCAATTGTAATTCGATTTCTCAAACCAATAGATCAGATAATGGGTACGGATTTGCAGACATATGGACCATTTGAATCAGAAGATGTTGCCACTTTACCATTTGAGAACGCACGCTCGTTGATTGAAAAAAAAGTAGCAGTAAAGGTAAGTCGGGAAGACTAGAAATTAGACAACCGTCTATTGTGATATATCATGCATAACGGAATAGACCTGGACGTATACTTTCTAATTATACTATATCCTGTTGCTGGATTATTTATTATAGAAATGATCTGCAGGGGGATCAAGATCATCCCAAATTGGATAAAACTTTTAACCCAAGCCGCGATGTGCGTGGGTTTTGGAATAGCATATCTTACAATGACTGTTGCTCACTGGCTAACAGCTGGGGTATTACTTGCCTTGGCAATAGCTCTATTTTATCAGGCAAAACTTTCAAAACTTAATCCCCAGAAAGCAATGTACTAACTAAATTTTCCAAAAATTCGCTTAATGAAACTCTGTCTACCAATTCCTTTTGTTCTCTGGATCTTTTTTTCTCCAAATTTCTTTGCTCTTATTTGGAATAACTTTACACATCTATGATCTTCTGGTAATCTATGTTCTGCACAAAACTTGTCTTTACAATAATTGCATTCAAAAGGTAAATCTTGTTTTTTTCCACAATAGGCGCAGTCAAATTGTTCCATGATTATAATTGGTTGTGATACTAAATTAGTGTTCGTAAGAAAAATTGCTTTCATAATAAGACATCAATTAACAAAACTTATTTACGCAAGACGGCAAGATGAAAAATAGTTTTCAATATGATAAAAGGTCATGTAGCTGTAATAACGGGTGCTAGTAGCGGAATAGGATATGCTACTGCTCTTGCTATAGCAAAAGCTGGTGCAAAAGTTGTAGTTGGCGCTAGAAGAACTGAGAAATTAGAACAACTCAAAAAAGATATTGAGAAAATTGGAGGAGAATGCATTACAGTTTCATGTGATGTAACAAAACGCATTGATTGTGAAAATTTGATTAATACTGCTATAAAAAAATGGAATAAGATAGACATTCTAGTAAATAATGCGGGACTAATGCCTCTGAGTTTTATAAAAAATCTCAAAGTAGATGAATGGGAACAAATGATTGATGTAAACATCAAAGGGGTAATGTACTGCACTTCATCTGCAATTCCTCATATGATCAAGCAAAACTCTGGTCATATTGTAAACATTTCATCAATTGCCGGAAGAGTAGTTTTCCCCGCAGGTAGTGTTTATTGCGCAACTAAATTTGCAGTATGGGCTTTTAGTGAAGGACTTAGACAAGAACTGTCTGTTAGAAACAACATCCGAGTTACAACAATAGAACCGGGAATAGTAGATACTGAACTTACAAATACTATTACTGACAAATCTCTTGAATCATTTGTGACACACTCAAAAACAATTCAATCTCTCAAAGCTGGAGATATTGCAAACTCTATAATGTTTGCACTTGAATCCCCTCCCCACATGAATGTAAATGAAATTGCAATTAGACCTACTACGCAAGAAAGGTAGTTATAGTGTATTATTATGAGACCAATTAATGTTGTAATTTTGGGAGGAGGCTTTGGAGGTCTTGCTGCAGCAAATGAATTACGAGAAAATCTTCCTCAAGATGTACGAATCACAATAATTGATAGAAAAGACTGGTTCATGATGGATCTTGTGAAGCTTTGGATAATTAATGGGACAAGAGAATTTGAATTATCTAAAAGGCCACTAGAAAATATCACCAAGAAAGGTATTGAGTTTGTAAATGAAGATGTAATGAAGATAGATCCTATTGGCAAACTAGTCCGAACAAAATATAGGCAATTTCATTACGATTACTTGATAATAGCACTAGGTGTTGAACTTGCACCAGAGAAAATTTCAGGCCTGAAGGAAAACAGTCTCATCCTTTATGATATTACTGATGTTCCAAAAATTAGAGATACACTAAGGCAAATAAAATCAGGCAAGATTGTAATGGCAATTACTGGTCTTCCATACAAGTGTCCTCCTGCTCCATTTGAGGCAGCGCTTCTAATCAGATCTATTCTTGAAGAAACAGGAGCAAGTGATTCTGTTACAATGGATTTCTACAGCCCAACCCCAATTACACTTCCTGCAGGAGGACCGCAGGTAAGCGAAGAAATATTTCAAATTCTAAAATCTAAGAAGATAGAATTTCATGGAAATCACAAAACCATATCAGTAGAACCTAATAAAATAAAATTTGAAAATGATGAAACAAGTTTTGATGTTTTAATTGCTGTTCCTCCTCACAAAGTTCCCTCAGTTGTAATAGAATCTGGCTTTGCAGAAAATGGAAAGTTTGTAGAGGTGGATAAAACTTGCAAAACAAAATATGAACGTGTATACGCAATAGGTGATGTAAACCAAATAATGGTGACAGACAAGATTGCGGTGCCAAAAGCAGGAATTTTTGCTGAAGCCGAAGGAGTAACAGTTGCAAGAAACATCATTTCACAAATACAAAATGAATTGGAACATGCAATCTTTGATGGAAAGGGAGGATGCTATTTGGAAACTGGAAAGGGAACTGCGGGATATATTCAAGTTGACATGTTTGCAACTCCAGATCCATTGACCCAATTAAAATCTCCGTCTACAGAATACTTTTCAGAAAAAGAAAAGTTTGAACAAGAAAGACTGAAAAAATGGCTTTAGATTTTCAAATTTCAAAATTCTTTACTACAATTCAATCCCACAATTTAATAATTTCAACAATAGCCAGCACCTTGAGGGGCCGTAGTCTAGCTTGGTATGATGCTAGCCTGGGGTGCTAGAGGTCGCCGGTTCAAGTCCGGCCGGCCCCACCATGAGACAAATCATGAGATTTTGTCATTATTTACAATCTACTTACTAATGCCAATTTGTCAAGCCATTTTTTGTAGAATTATACTTGTAACTAGTCATGGGAAAAAGAAAATTCACTATTGACCTTGGTAATGAGAAAATTGAGGTAGAAGGACATCAACACAAGAATGTTGCAATCAAATATCTCATGAAGCGACGAAGATCTCTTCTTATGACAAGAGACAAAGATAAGGTAGAGAAACTCTTCGAGGCTGTGCCAAAAACAATTTCAATAGTGGGTGGTCACCTGATTAAATCCTACAAGATAAACTGGGAAAGAGAAGGAACAACAGAATTTGAAGGTTCTAGATTTGTCTTTACCTTAACTGATCTACCTGACAAATCTGTACAAATAGTTGCAAATTGATTTCCCACTTGAGTCTTTTTTGAATTGGATTTTTTTACAATGTAGATTTCATGCTTGCATTATAACTTGGAAATCCCAATACATCTTGATACGCTTTTGGAATCATCTGTTTTGATTGCATCAAAAGATCACTTGCAGCAGAATCAAGGACATATGTGACTGCCCAGTCATCTTCACTTCTAATTGATCTACCAAAACCCTGTAGAAGTTTTGTCAGTGTCTGCGATTTGTACCATAAAGGAAATTTTTTCATCTTATCTTTTGTTCGCTTTTCACTTAGGTTTGGGTATGGCACCTTTGCTATTATCTGAAATCTTGACAGGTCATCTTTTAGGTCAACTCCCTCCCATAATGATGATGACAATAATACGCCATCTTCATCAAAAGAATGCTCTTGCAGTACCTCATCCTGAGTCATGCCGTTCTCATTTCTACTGTGACATATCCTGATTCGACGCCTATTTTTCTCAGAGAGATTATTTCTTATGTCAAGACATCTCTTCTCTGAAGAAGTAAGTATCAATCCTCTTTCGGTAGCTATGTTGCGATAAGATCTCATCAATTTTTTTAATTACGGCAAGCTCATCATCTTTACTTGAAGAGTAGCTCAGTTTTTTTGTATTAAGAAAATTAATTCTTCTCCTGTCTGGGGGAAATGGAGATCTTGGAGTATCCACGAATCCAACCTTAGATGGATCAAGACCTGCATTTTCACAAAAACTATCTTTGTCTATTGTTGCTGACATGAAAACTTGATTCTCGATATCAAAGAAGGTCTTGACATATTTTGAAATATCAAGTGGCTTAACCGAAACTGATCTGAAATTTCCTCGCTCGTCGTTGAATGGATCATTTACAACAAAATTGTTTTTGTTTAAGAATATCTCTGCATGAGCATTTGCCATCTTTTCATATCTTGATTCTAATTTTGCAAGTAAGGCATAGTCAGGGTTTAGAATAAATGCTCTACTGTCCAGCAATTCCTTGATCTGTTCTGAATATGATCTTGCCAAATCATCAAGCAATTTTGCTACCATACTCATCTCTGTCAGATTGTATGGCTTTTCATCAATTTGACATTCAGAAAGATATGCGTTGTAAATATCTACACCAATGAATTGTATGATCTGATCTTCTACCTTGTGCGCCTCATCAAAAATTGCAATTGGTTTTGAGACATATTCTGCATAGGCCTTTCTGTTGAACTTCATCAGCTGAAAATATGCAGCATAGTTCCAGATTGAATGAGGCGAAGTCAGTGCACGATATTTTTGCTCATAATAATAACACGAATCCTTGGTGTCATCATGAGGCTCTCCAAGCTTTGGCTTGAATTGGCAGGACTCTTTGACTTTTTTGCCATTCTTCATTGTTGTCTCTTCGCAGAGGCCTTTCTCACAGGTGAGGCCTCTCTGGATTGCACCTCTTGTATCTGATTTGAGGAGTGATTCCTGGTCCATCAGTTTGAGACAGGCAAAATTTGACTTGCCCTTTACTGGCATGAGAAATTTCAGATCCTTGGAGTACTGGTCCTGTAATTGTTTGGAAGCAGTTACTATGAAAGAGCTTCCAAAATATCTTGCCAAAGTTGCGGCGATAAGAGATTTCCCAACTCCAGTTGGTGCAGATAAAATGATTGTCTTGTATCCTGACTTGATCTTTTCCTCTATTCCTTGCAAGATCTCTTTTTGTATTTCTCTTGGTTTGAATTCCTCTGGAAAGTGTTCAAGAACAGTAGTCATGTTGATTCAAGATGATTTATCGTTCAAAAACTACACTACTTAATTCCTTGTTTTGATTTTTGATGTTTTCAAGGTAAAAATATGATCGTATTATTTTCTAATTAAAATTTTTCAAATAAATTGATCTTTTTACTGTGTGGTCAAAAACAGTAGCAAATAGTTATTTGAACCAGATACATATTATTCAGTAGCTATTTTTATCAATTCAGAAATTTGTTTGCCTTTTCCTTGAGAGATTTCAGATATGCCTCCAGTCAAACTTTCAGTTGCAATACCCTTTTTCCCAAATACTTGCACAGCATTCAGTGAAGTATAACCGGCCATGCAAACAAGTAATGATTTGTGAGATCCTTCAAGAGCTTTGTTCAGATCTTCGGGGATTTGTTGTGCCATTAACAATCGTTCCGCATCTCTTGCCTTTGGTACTATAATCTTACTCTTGTCAATACCTAGAGTTTTTGCAAGCAGTTCTATTCCTTCCTCACGTGGAGTATACTGTGTATGGATCCAGATTACTTTGTCATAGTCGCCTACGCTTGATACAGCTTCTTCCAAGGAAACCTGCGTTCGACTTTGCTTCTTTGCCATCGATTCCAGATTCTTTTTGTACTTTTGTATTCCATCAGCAACTATTACAACAAACTTTCCTCCAACACCGCCAAAGTTTGCCATCTGCATCACTGCATATAATGCAAGGGCACTGCTTTCTCCCATGTCATGACCTCTGTCTACAAAGAATTTCAGCAAACGCTTTGCCTGCTCAAAATCCACTTCATGCTGTCCAGCATATTGCTGGGGTTTGTAAAACTTGAGTCCTTCTGTCTTGCTTTTCGTTCTAATTCCTGCAACATCTTGAGCTGCAATCGGAAATACTACATGTATTGCTTTCTTACCATATTTTTCAGACATGTATCTGCTCAAACCACCAGATGTTCCACCTGTACCAAACGTGCAGACAATTCTAAAGTCTTCTAGAGAAAGTTCTTTCTCATGTAATTGTTGATCTATCTCTGCTGCAGTAACAGTTCTATGAATTTCAATGTTTGATTCGTTATCATATTGTTCTGGGCAGTAGCAGTTGTAGATCTTTGCAAGAAGCTTTGCCAAGTTTATGATATCTTGTTTAGCTAACAATGCTTGAGCCTCAGTTATTGCATTTTCAAAAATGGTTGGGTCAAATCCAAGCTCAGATAATTGTGATCTAATATTAGCAGCAGTTGCTTTTGCAGCCAAAACATTTGGGCTGTCTTTCATTCCTGGCGCTGGGCATATATCCATGTCAAGATTTATGATGCGAATTTTTTCATTTCGTAATTCCTCAAACACTCCTTCCTGCAGTTTTCTTGAAACTAGAGCAACTACATCCAGTCCAATCTTAGATAATTGTCCAAGTGCGATTCCAAAGTTACCTGAAGTAGCTTCGAATATTGTCTGTCCACTTTTCAGTTTGCCTGTAGCAATGGCATCATGGATTATGTTGACTGCAGGTCTTACCTTAATCGAGCCTGCAAGTAAATTAGAATCAAACTTGCCAAAAATTTTCAGATCTTTATCATCCAAATTTATATTAAATTCTTTTTTTGCACATTCTTTCAAATCTTGTGTGATGTCAATCAATGGTGTTGCGTTAACCACTTTGGATCCATTTTTGTTTTCCAGATGGGGAATCTTACTCCAGATCTCTTTTTCAAAACGCTCAAGTAAATTACTGTCAACATTAATTGAATTTTGTTCCATTTTTGCCTTCAGAGCTTGAGGGATAAAATGATCTTATAAAATGTACACTAACTTTCTAGGTGTTTTAAGGACTCAAAGCAGGAAAAATACGCATCATCCAATCTTATCAAACTTTTGAAGACTCTTCCATAGGTACCATGTTGCAACGCTTCTGTATGGTTTCCATCCATCGCCAAACTTTTCAGTCTCCTTAGGTTTTGGTAGTTCTTTTAATGAAAATGCCATCTGGACGCCTTTTCTCAAACCAAGATCTCCTACAGGAAATACGTCCATTCTTCCAAGCGAGAAAATCAAAAACATCTCAGCTGTCCATCTCCCAATGCCCTTTACCTGAGTAAGTTGTGTAATCACATCCTCATCGCTCATCTTTGAAGTAATTTCTTGATCTCAAGAGTGCCTTCTTCGACATGCTTTGAGAGGTCTTTGAGATAGTCTATCTTCATTCCTGATAACCCTACAGAGCGCAATTTCGTTTTGCGTGTAGAAAGAATGTCTGTAGAGGTGGGAAAAGCAGAATAAAGTGTCTTGAATCTAGAAAATATTGCCTCAGCTGCACTTGTTGCTAGTCTGCTGTGATATTATAGATTCAACTAGCACTGCAAAATGGTGGTTGTGTTTTTTTAACTTGAATTCTCCAACACGATCAATGATCTTTGCTAGTATTGGATCATTTCTAAGAAAGACGACGCCTTCATGAGTTTTCATTTCTAGCTTGGCTCTGGATGTATGGTAACTATGGCATTTTTTATCTGATTTTTAATTTTGCCTTCTATCTCTGAGACTATATCATGAACCTCCTCAATTGTAAGATCTTTTTCAAACGAGCAATCAATATCAATTTTGAATATATCCTGTAGGTGTAATGTTATTACTCGACCAACTTTTTTTACTTTGGGATATTCTTTTATTATGTTGGTAACTTGCTCTTCTATTGTAATGTCTTCAATGGGGATGCTATTTGGAATTGAAACATATGGTTCAAGATGAATGGTAATGTGATTGACATTTGCAACCGCTTTCTTTATTTGAGATTCTATTTCGTCTGATACTCTATGAGCATCTTCAAGTGACATGTTTCGATCAACCATCACATGCAAGCTTATGAATATGCCATTTTCTGCAGAAAAAGAGTTTACATTGTGAATTCCTTTTACTCCCTTTACTGAAGTTGAAACATTATTTATGATGTAATCTGCAGGTACATCTTTCCAAGTTGGCTTGAAGTTAATAGTTACGTTAGAATTTGCAATAGCATTTTTGATATTCTTTTCCACATTGGCACTAATTTTATGCGCTTCTTCAAAACTAGAAGCAGCACTTAATGATATTGTAATTTCTGTAAAGATATCACTGCCTGATCTGCGTATCTGAACAGACTCTGTCTTCATCACTCCAGCTGTATTGTTTACAATATCATGTACTCTTCTGACCATATTTGCAGGAACCGCATCTGTTAGTTCAAGGCCGCTCTTGTGAATTAGCTTCAAACTCAACACAGCTGAGCAAAGCTCCTAGAATTAATGCTGCAATATAGTCTCCCTGGTAAAATCCCATGATTACAAATACAATTCCGACCAAGGCGACAGAAGTGGCACCCATATCCATGAGGGCATGATAAAGATCTACTCTGAGCGAAAAACCATCTGTTTTCTCAAGCGCTTTTCTCAGAATTACTATCCTAAAGAAGATAGATCCCAAGGTATAGACTGCCGCTATGATTGCAAGAACTCCTGGCAAAACCTCTGGCTTTGGTTCCTGGAATCTTGATATCGACTCATAAATAAAAAACGATGAAATAATAAGAATTATGATTCCCGCAACAAAACTTCCCATTGTCTCGATTTTTCCATGACCGTAAGTGTGTTCCCTATCCGGTGGTTTTGTAGACCATTTTGTAGTAACAAGTAAAACCACAGTCACAATAGAATCTAGTATTGCATGAACACTATCTGTGATAAGGGCTAGACTGTTAGAATAAATTCCGATCAAAAATTCTACTGCAAAAGCAGAAAGTATCACTGAAAGAGAAATCTTTAATGCATTTGTCTTGATATCTTGTAAGCTCAACTCTTGTCCAACCCCAGCATTTTTAATATCTCATCAAAATTCTCTCTTGACTGATCATGCTTGTATTTTTTTAGGGGATCTATCAATTTTTTCTTGTTTGGAATTTTTATTATTTTTTTAACAATGTTTGAAAGAGCAGAGCCTATGAATATGGATTGAGTAGCTGATGTAACGTTTGAAGTTCTTCTGTTTGTACTTCCACTTTCAAAATCAATTATGCATGGAGATTTTCCTACGATGACATGTTTGTGAATGTAACTCAACTCTCCATGATCAAGATGAATTGTATCCAAAGTATGACAATCTTCTAGAACCTGCCTTACAACTGACCTGAGCTTTGCAGCACTACCCCTACCCTTTAACTCTCTTACCCAATCAGTTATTTTCTGACCCTCTAGATATTCCATTATTATGAAATTCTTGCTACTGTCTACTAGCTTTGGACCTACATTTACTCTGTTTGCAAGCTTTAGAAGTTTTGCTTCGCTTTTCATCTCTGACCTGCTAGAATCTATTCTGCGAATCTTCAATGCCACATCTTTCTTGTGTAATTTTGACAAGACTACAACTCCCACGTAGCCTTTACCTAAGACATGAATATTATTCAGAATCGTCTCGCCTTGAAATGATACTGCTGTAATTCCAAGTTTTTTAAGCTCAGAATGTCTCTTTGTAGGCTCACCTTTTGTAGCCTTTGGATATCCTAAGATGAGAGAGTATGGCTCTTTGACAAGCTTACTTATTGGAACTAAAGATGAGTTCATTGGTAGAGGTTAACTCAGCCAGAGCCTTTTTAATGGATTTGCTTGTCACCTGGTGACTCTCTAGCACCTTAAAACCACGTTTCATGTCTGGAATTATCCCATTTGGAATACCAGCTTTTGATAGATTCTTCTTTAAAAGAGACTGCAGGAATTTTTTTGCGTCGTAAAATTCTCTTTCTTGCAAGGACAAAATCCTTCCATCATCATCAACCCATGTTAACTTATTCTTGGAATTTCGCAAAATAAAGTTCTCAGATTCTGATTTTCTAAATACATCCGGACCGTTCTTAACCATAGATTTTTCAATTACTGGTGAGTGTAATAGGAAAAGCATCGCAGCCTCTGATTTTTCATCTGTTATGGCACTCTTGCGTAATACTTGAAATCCTCCAAGCTCAAGTTGACCTGAGAGAGCTGTTGCTCCTCTTTTTGCTTGACCCCAAATAATATCTGGGCTTCTATGTTTGTAATTAAACTTGACAACTATGATGTTTTTTAGATTCTTTGTGTTTGGAAATGATTTTTTTCCATTGAAAAATACCAGTGATGGTTTTTTCAGATAAGTCCTTGCGGCAAGTATGAATATTCCAAAATTTTGTGCAGAAATTGCTGTACCTAGATTTCTATTGCTATCAATGGGATCTATCAATATCAAGGCAGTTTCAAATTTCTTTGTGGGATTTCCTATTACTTGTCCTTGAATAAAGTTTGACGCTGCCTCTAGAACTTTAATGAAACTACCGTAATGATAAATCAAAACCTCTGCAACGTATCCTCCGAATCCTTCCTTGGCTATTTCTGCACCATAGATATCGACTCCCATTAGAAACTTTTTGAGTAGTCTCACCTCATTCTTTTTTTCATCATCTAATTTTTCAAGTATGAATTTGGTGTGAAAAGATGATCTATCCGCTGCACTCTTCCATTGTCCCTTTTCTACATCGTAGCAAGGAACTACATTTACTTTGATGTTTTGTGCTTCTGCCTCAACGTACGGATGCTCGGAATATCTCACATACGGATTGTATTTTTTCATGGAATCAAAACCAATCTTTCTGCCAATTTCTTCAAACTGCTTTTCTTCCGTTTCTTTTTTCATCTTGACAAATATATCAAGATCCAATTTGCCCTTGAGCCAAGTTCCCTTTGCATATGACCCACCAAGCTCAACCAAAGTAACTTCTGAATATTTTGCAGCTTCTTTCTTTACAAGTTCAACTAAATTATTCGAAAGTACTTGCATTTTCTCTTTTTCTTGTTTTGTGGGAATTGATGCATTCCTAGCTTGTTCCAAAACGTTTCTCATTTTGCTAAAACCACCTGTAAATCAGAGTATATGGGTCCATTTGGAGTTAAGATGCTTTGCTTCAACTTTAACTCTGTTAATACTTCCTTACCTAAATCAACTGTCTTGAATTTTTCTAGAGTTTGTGAAATATCAACTGCTTTGTTTTTGATTCTAAATATTGTAAGATGTGGCTTGAAAGGTTTATCTGATTTGAATCCCAAAGGCTCTAGTTTTTTTTCTACTTGAGTAGCAAGATCAATTAGTTGTTCTGATGCCACTTTGTCCACTCCTATCCAAATAACACGTGGAAATCTTGGATTTGGAAATGCACCAATGTGTGTAAATTTTACTTCAATTGGTCTGAATGAAATTGAAGATAATTCTTTTTTCACATTTTCCGCAGTCTTTTCATCAATCTCGCCTAAGAAAAGTAATGTGAAATGCATATTCTGTTTATTTACTGGAGTTGCCTTTATCCTAAAATCTGATTGAACTTTGGTAATAGCGTTTAGTACTTGTTCATTATGAATTTCAACGGCGATAAAAGTACGCATTATTGGAATTCAGATTATAGTATCTATAATGATTTCCGGTAGCTTCATAGACTGGAAGATGAAGTTTGTGAGTGTGTCCAAACTTATCATATGTCTCACAGGAATGCCTGGTGCAGGAAAAACCACGATAGCTGAGGGTCTGAAATCAAAAGGCTTTGATAAAATTACAATGGGAGATGCTGTAAGAGCAGAAGCCACAAGAAGAAAGATAGAGCCTACAGGATCAAATCTTGGAAAACTCATGATTGAGTGAAGAGAAAAAAATGGTCTAGGTGCTGTAGCAGAACTAATAGTAGATGATATTAAAAATTCAAAATCTGATGTTGTTCTAGTGGATGGGGTTAGATCACTTGCAGAAGTTAATATCTTAAAAAAAATTGGTACAGTAAAAGTTCTTGCCATACATGCATCTGGTGATACTAGATACAAGTTTCTTACAGAAAGGGGTAGATCTGATGCACCATCTGATCGTGATGACTTTACAAAAAGAGATTCTAGAGAAATTGGAGTTGGTATGAGTGAATCAATTGCTCTTGCAGACGAAACAATATCTAATAACAATATGACAATTGAAGAGCTTGTTGACACTGCATATCATGTCATAAAAGGTTGGATGAATTGAGAATTCCAAAAGTTGCTTGTAAGATTGAGGTCTATGCAGCAGTTAATCCTTCAGAAGATCCGGCCAAGGTGAGACTTGCAGTATCAAAAGTTATCCAAAGTAACGATTTTCAGTATAAAGAAGGAAGCATAAAGGCCACTTCAAATGAACTTGAATCCCTCTTGAAAATTCAAGAGACAATTAAGAAACATCGAGTTAATCGAGTTTACCGAAGGCAAATGCGATATAATACAAAGGGCGATACCACTTGGTTCTATCTTAATAAACAGGCAGCCTTTGTAGATGTCATAGCAATATGCGAAGAATCAGAAGAATCTGCAATGGGTCCCATCAAGGTAATCATTCATTCTAAGGATCTTGACAAAATATCTGATTGGCTAGCTCCTGAGATTAATGAAATGACTGGATAAATTTATCACAATTACTCAAATAGTATACATTTCCACTTTTTTATGAAAATCCTAAAGACAAACAATCGTTTGATAGGTAAATTAATCATAATTGGTATCATAGTGGTCACATTAATTATTTTGATACCTAGTTCGTCAAAGCTCTTCCAAAACGAGCCGGCACTTAAGACAGTCAAGGAAAAAATTGATAATGTCACTAGCGACAAGTATGCCATCAACGCTTCCAAATCAGCAATAAAGGCAATAAGTATGGGTGTAAAACTTGTCAACACCAATTCTTCTACTGGATCCTCCACAAGTGCAAACTCTAGTTCTTTGAATGATAATACTCCTACTACTGTTTACCAGCTTCCTTTAAAATATGTAAACCAACAAAACTATACTGGTCAAGTTTTTGACAAGACTGGTAATACATGTGAAATCTCTGTTCCAGCAATGGCTCAAAGTGTAAATGGACAAACAGAACTTACTCACATAATTCAACTTGGTCAATGTTCACTAAATGTTGGTGATCCTGTACAAGTTACATCACTTACAGCAAATCCTGATGCTCCAGCAGTAAATCCTTCAAGCGGATTGCAAATAACTCCTTATTCTAGAGATAGTAGTTCATCTTTACCGACTTTGCCAAGTTACTATAACACAGTTCAACTAACTACAGTAAATCAAGGAAACAATGCCATGTTAAATTATGATGATTCGTCTGGACAGACAAAATCGGTAACTGTCACAATGAGAAATAGTGATACTGTTTTATTCACTGGCACTTTTTATTCTTCAAAATTTACAGCTGAAGTTAAAGATGTTCCAAACACGCCCCACATAATTGAAATGACTATAGATAATGCCATTTATGGAACCTTGCATGCATCTGCATATGCTCCCTCAAACGCACAAAACTCTACCATAACTGGCATATTATCACAATAAGTCAAAACACAGATTCAATATTATTTTTTAAAATGAATTTTGCAGAATTATTTAGTATTCCTATTAGGAATTAATTAAAATTAAAATCTATCAAACTGACAAAGTCTTTACCAAGTGTTAGGTCAAGGGAATAGGCAGATGGACAGCTGAGATGTTTCTCATTTTTTCTTTGGGAAGACAAGATGTTTTCCCTGTTGATGATCTTGGTTTGAGAAAAGGAATTCAAATGTTATTTTCTTTGTCTGAGATTCCAAAACCAAAAGAGGTTGAAAAATTAGGAGAGAGATGGAGACCATATAGAACTATTGCAACTTGGTATCTGTGGAAGAGTTAACAAAAATTCAATAAAATTGGGTGATTGTTTGAAAGATTGAATTATGATATCACTGTTTAATCAGATAGAATTATCTCTACTTGATAATTGGTTTAAAATTCATTTTCCATACCTTGAATAATAAGTTATATTTTGATTTTATTTCTGTATTTTTTTAGAAAAACTTCGCAGTCTGAGAAAATGCAAAAGTGCAACATCATCTTGCTGTTTTATCCGTGATGACACAATTGAGCTTGCAAGCTTTGAAGTGATTGGCTCAAAACGGGTCATAACTTCCTCTCTTAAACTTTGCAAATCAGTTTCCATTACCTTGAAAAAATATTCTTGGTCACCAATTGTAGAATATGCTTCTATAATGCGTGATTCTTTTCTAATATAGTCATGCATTTTTTTAACATCCTCTTCTCCAAGTCCAGTCTCAGCACCAACATATGCAGTGATCCCAATTCCAAGTCTTGACCAGTCTAATTCGATCTTGTGTTTGAAAACTTCCTTTTCTTTCATGATGCTCACTCTTTTTGCTATTGTACGCTGGTCAACTTTTAGAATCTCGGCTAGTTGCTTGAACTGTATACTAGCATCTTTTGCCATGTATTCCAATATCATTAGATCTAATTCATCAAACACAAAGATTGGTTCCTTCATATCAGATCTAATGATATCTGATGACATATCAATGTTTTCTTAATGATATCTAATAGCATCAAAGTCTATATCGACGTATTTGGATGGAGAGCTGATCAAGATGGATACAAATGTGGATTTGAGAGGATCAGTAAAAGCATCTACTACATCGAATCAGCATCCACATTGTAAAAAAAGAACCTAGGTGACATATGTGGACGTTGTAATACTTCTAGTGGTACTGGTAGGTTCTCTTGGGTTGGCTGTAATCTTTGGCCGATATATAGCAAGAATGATTGTCTACGAAAAGAGACCATTAGAAAAGACACTGGGTAGAGTAGAGAATGGATTCTACAAGATAATTGGAGTAGACAAGTACGAGCAGATGACATGGAAACAATATTTTCTAGCCCTAATAGTGACTAATGTTATAGCAGCCGGTTTTCTAATGGCAGTGCTTCTTTATCAGAACAGTCTTCCACTTTCACCAAAACCTGGTTTATCATTTGATCTTGCATTTAATACCGCTGCTTCATTTGTTACAAATACTAATCTTCAGCACTATGCTGGTGATCAGCAGCTATCAATTTTTTCACAGATGGTTGGACTAATCTTTATGATGTTTGTAGCACCTGCATCTGGAATTGCTGCAGCGTTTGCATTTATTCGAGGCTTTATCCGAAAAGAATTCGGATTAGGAAACTTTTATGTCGACTTTACTAGAATAATTGTAACTCTTCTACTCCCAATTGCATTTTTCTCTGCCTTGTTCTTACTGTTCCTTGGAGCTCCTCAGACATTGGATTCAACAATTACAGTGGGCACTCTCCAAGGTGCAAATCAAACAATTACTATTGGACCAGTTGCATCACTCGAATCCATAAAAGATCTTGGAAGCAACGGTGGTGGATTTTTTGGCGCAAATTCCGCACATCCATTTGAAAATCCGACTGGTGTCTCAAATGTCTTCGAGTGTATCCTTATGCTCGTAATACCATTGTCATTTCCCATAGCATACGGTCATCTACTAGGAAAGGGAAGGGGAATTTCCATACTTGCCGCCATGTTAATTGGATTTGGAGTGATGCTTGCTCTCGGGTTTTCAGAGCAGAGCGGTCCAGCAGGTCTTGAGACAAGATTTGGAAGTTTTGGAAGTGCGCTCTTCCTGGAATCATCCATAGCAACAAACACTGGTTCTGCAAATGCAGCACTCACAGGAATGTCACCTAATGCAGTAATTGGACTCTTTCTAGGCATGTTTGTCCAAGCAATCCCTGGAGCTGATGGTGCAGGAATGATGATGATGATCATCTTTGTTATACTCACACTTTTTTTGGTGGGGCTAATGGTGGGAAAGACTCCGGAATTTTTGAGCATGAAGATAAATCCCAGAGATGTCAGAATTGCAGCATTTGTGTTTCTAATACACCCAGCACTGATATTGGTTCCATCTGTAATGGCATATACTACTGAGAGTGCACAAAGTATTCTCGGAGAACAAACAACGCCTGCAACATTTACACAAGTTTTGTATGAATACAGCTCTGCTGCTGCAAACAACGGCTCAGATTATCTTGGTACTTCTGCAAATACACCATTTTGGAATTGGTCTACTGCATGGGTAATGTTGCTTGGACGCTATGCACCATTTGGATTGATGTTAGCAATTGCAGGATCGTTTACTCTGAGAGATAGAAAAGAAGTTGTAGAACCAATAAAAACTTCAGGTTTTCTTTTTGTTGGCGTGTTATCAGTCATGGTCTTCGTTTTGACAGTACTTACTTTCTTCCCGTTTCTGGTCATGGGACCATTTTCAATGTAGTGTGATGGAATAATGGCGACAAAATTAAAACAAGCAATATTTGACAAAAGAATGCTCACGGATTCTGTAACAAAGCTGAGTCCACTCTATCTTGCCAAAAAAAGCCCGGTGATGTTTACTGTCGAAGTAGGATTCTTTCTGATACTCGCAATAGGTTTGCTACCGAACATGTCATTAGAATTTGTAAATGAAAATCGTGTCTTCTATATTGAAATTTCAATAATTCTAATTGCTACAGTATGGTTTGCAACATTTTCCGAGTCTTTATCAGAGTCACAAGCAAGAGCAAAGGTTGACTCGCTTAAAAATTTGGAGAAGGAAGTATTGGCAAAAAAACTTGTAGATGGAAAAGAGGTTTCAGTAATATCTACCAGTCTCAAGATGGGAGACAGAGTTCGAGTTTATGCAGGAGAGATAATTCCAAGGGATGGCATAGTACATGAAGGAAAAGCATTCATAGATGAATCCATGATGACTGGAGAGTCAAACCCTGTCTTCAAAGAAAAGGACGATCCAGTGCTTGGTGGAACCAAAGTGGCAAACGACAGCATCGTAATTGAAATAACTTCAGAAGCTGGCAAGAGCTTCCTCGATGAGATGGTAGGATTAATTGAAAGTGCAAAAAGACCAAAGACAAAAAACGAAATTGCTCTTACCATACTACTTGCAGGATTATCATTAATTTTCATAACCGTAGTTGGAACCATGTTGTTCTTTGGATCTTATCTAGGATATCATATGGACATCTCAGTACTCTTTGCATTACTGGTTGCCTTGATGCCAACCACTATTGGAGCATTATTGCCTGCCATAGGAGTCGCTGGAATTAACAGACTGGCAAGAGATAACATCATAGTAAAATCAGGAAAGGGAATTGAGGCAGCAGGTGATTGCGATATACTCATACTAGATAAAACTGGAACTATCACTGAAGGAGCTAGGAGAGCAATTGCATTTGTTCCAATGGAAAAATTTACAGAGCAAGACATTGTTGAAGCTGCTTATGCTGCATCTTTTAGTGATCACACGCATGAAGGTACATCAATTATAGAACTTGCAAATGAGAAAAAAATTGAACCGCCATTTTTGATGGAGATTATGACCGCAAAGCCTGTTGAGTTTAGTTCAGAAACACGATTTAGTGGCATAGAGTTTTCACCAAAGAAAAAACTATCTGCTACACAAGATCAAACCACCAAATCGTCATTGCCACGTACAAGAGTTTCTGCCAAGGTAGAAGAATTGGAGGAATCCAATACGCCAGTGAAGATCCTAAAAGGATCAGTTGAGGCGATTCTAAAGATTGCCACAAATGTAAACGAGCCGGAATTACGTTGGAAGGCTCAGGAAATAGCAAAGGATGGCGGAACACCACTTGCAGTGGCAATAAACGATGAGATAATCGGACTGATCTCACTCAAAGATACTCTCAAAAAAGACATTCGAACAAAATTGGATGAGGTCCATGTTGCTGGCATAACAACAGTTATGATCACAGGTGACAATCAACTTACTGCTCAAGTAATTGCAAAAGAGGCAAATATTGATCAGATTATTGCAGAAGCAAAACCAACTGACAAGCTGAAACAGAGTAGTAGAGGAACAGCTAAAGGGTCATGTAGTAGGCATGATTGGAGACGGAACAAACGATGCGCCTGCACTTGCAAAAGTCTGATGTTGGTCTTGCGATGAACAGAGGTACTGCAGTTGCAAGAGAAGCTGCAAACATGGTAGACCTTGACTCTGACCCTTCAAAGATTATCAGAGTTGTAAAGCTTGGAAAACAATTACTTATGACACGTGGTGCAATCACCACATTTTCCATTGCAAATGATGTTGCAAAATACTTTGCAATCCTTCCTGCAATGTTCATGAAAGATAATCCAAAAATGGAAGTACTCAATGTAATGCAGCTTCACAGTCCAGAAAGTGCAGTATTATCCACATTGATATTTAATGCAATAGTAATTCCAATGTTAATACCGTTATCGCTAAAAGGTGTAAAATACAAGCCAGAACTTCCGGAGAAGACATTTATCAAAAACATGATGATATATGGACTTGGCGGAGTTGTCTTTCCATTTGCTGGCATAAAAGCAATCGACTTACTACTGTCAGTGTTTATGAGATGATATAGAAATGAGGACAATAAAGAGCAAAGTATTTTCGCCTGCCATTAGAATCGTCGTGTTGATGATTATCACTACAGGAGTTGCCTATCCGTTGCTTGTTACAGCAATAGGTCAGACTACTCTTCCACACCAGTCAAACGGTAGCCAAGTTATACTGAATGGTAAAGTAGTTGGATCAGAACTTATCGCACAAAATTTCAACTCTGCAAAGTTCTTTCAACCAAGAAATGATTCCGGTTCAGGTGTAGATCCAGATATTACTCCCGCTAGTGCTATTTCTCAAATACCTGCAATAAGTAGTGCAACTGGAATACCTACAAATGCTTTGAAAACATTAGTTGATCTTGACATTGCAAGAAACAAGGAAACAAATGCTCTAGTCTTTGCACCAGATTACGTCAATGTATTAAATCTCAACATAGAACTAGTAAAGCAATATCCAGACGTGTATGCGCAAGAAGTTTCAGTAAAGGGGGGAACTTGACATGGATGGCATATTGATAACATTTGTCATATCACTTGCAGTGGCTGGAGGAGTATTGATGTATTCCTTGTTAAGAGCTGAAAAATAATCAAGTTTTAATAATCTCAATATGACATCAGTCGAGTTTTATGAAAAAGCCGTTGAAGGACAATGGTATGATCCACGCAATAAGAGAACCGTGCAAGTGTTTGCAATTACATATGAAATGACACAAAAGCCTAGCCGAGAAAAGATCCTGACAATGGAAATTTTGGCAGACTTTCCAGATTCTGGAAATTTTGACTATATTGATGACACGAAATTGATTTATGAAAAAGGAATGCCTGTTTATCCTGAGATACAGGTAGGCAGCACTAACAAAAGAGAGATCATTAGTCCTTAAGATGTCTAAAAAAAGATAAACATCATCGGGAAAAAATCATGATGATCATATTTAGCAGATTTACAGTTGCTAATGTTCCAAAATGTCTTTTAAAATTTTATAAAATATGAAAAGGTGTAACGGCGTGACCCTGTATAGACAAAAGCTTTCTCTTGCCATTCGTACAATTTTTTGTACTTAACTATATACCATTTTTCGCAGGGTCACGCAAATTCATTTGCCAGAATTTGCATCTTTCTGCATTGTTTCTTGTACGTCTTCATCTTATTTAATAATTAGTGTGATTTATTCCATAAATCTACTTTAATTTTTATAATTTATTATTACGTATCAATGAATAATCGATATTTCCTATCAACTTTATGAAATTAATCTAAAATTTACCTAAATCAGAAATTGTCTACTTTGATATCGTACTGACAAGATCCGGAAGAGCACTTGCAGCAGATGATCTCAGAGAGATATCCATACTTGATGACATTGGTGTCTGTTCGATATTTACCTCAATCATTGTAGCACCATTTTGTTTGGCATATACAGGCAAGAGATTAGCCGGTGATACAGCAAGCGAAGTTCCAACAACAACCATTACATCGCAAGAACTAGCTTGTTCCATTGCAGATTTCCATACATCCTGTGGAAGTGATTCTCCAAACCAAACAACATCAGGCCTTAGCATGTTTCCACACTTGCAAAGTGGAGGAAGTTGTGAAAAACTAGATACTATCTTATCCTTGAAATCACATACAGTGCACTTTATTGTAATAATGCTACCATGTAGTTCATAGACATGGGTACTTCCTGCCCTCTGATGCAGTCCATCAATATTTTGAGTCAATACAGAAACTTGTTTGTATTTTTCAAGTTCTGCAATTGCAGTATGCCCTGGATTTGGATTTGCGGCAAGTATGTTGTGTCTTCTTTCTTCATACCACTCCCAAACAAGCTTTGGATCTTCATAGAATGCGTCTATTGTTGCAAGCTTCATTGGGTCATATTTTCTCCAAAGACCATCTTTTCCCCGAAATGTTGGAATCCCACTCTCTTGAGAAATTCCCGCTCCTGTAACAAATACAATTTTTTCTGCTTCTTTCAATCTATCTGATATTTTCTCAAACATTTCACTTGATGTTAATTTCTAAAAGGTCCTTTGCTGCAATTACTGAATCATGAATTGTCTTTGCTTCATTGACAAGCTCTTCCACATCTTCATATCTTGCTGAAAAATGCGTCAAGATTAAATTGGAAACTCTAGCTCTTTTTGCAAGCTCTGCTGCTTCTTTTGCTGTAGAATGATAATTTTCTTTTGCTTTATCCCTTAATGTATCTGAATAAGTAGAATCAAATGTCATGTAATCACAATCTTGAAAGAATTCTTCAAGCTTCTGGGTGGGTCTTGTATCTCCTGATATGCCAATCTTTCTGCCTTTTCGTTTCTCACCCATTACATCTGAGGGCTTGATTGTCTTCTCTCCTATCTTGACTTCAATATCATTTTGAAGTTCATGCCAGAGTTTTCCCTCTGGAATGCCCAATTCCTTTGCCTTTTGTGGATAAAACTTGCCAGGCTTGTCTTTTTCAGTAAAGAGATAGGAATATGCCGGAATCGAGTGTTCTGCTTCACAGACATGAATACTATACGTAGAGTCTTCAAAGACAAGCCCTTCCTTTATTCTAATTATTCTGACAGGAAAAGTCAGACCAAAATTTAGTATCTTAAGATTTGCTGCAATAAATTCCTCAATTCCTGTTGGACCATAGATGTCAACAGACTCTGTCCTATTTTGTAATGACATTGTCTGCAAGAGACCTAAAATTCCAACACAATGATCTCCGTGTAAATGGGTCACAAAGATTCTGATCTTTTTATTCCAGCCAAGCTTTGATTTTTGAAATGCAATCTGAGCACCCTCTCCTGCGTCAAACATCAAAATCTCTCTGTCTAGTACAAGACAAATGCAAGTCATACCTCGTTCAGCAGTTGGCTGTGCGGCTGATGTTCCCAAAAATACTAGTTTCATCTTACAGCAATAACCCTCGTCAGACTCTTATGCCTATAGATCTCGTATTTCTTTGCTTTGCTCATCTCTTCCACATCTAGACCTTTTTTGTATACTATTACAAGCTTTTTTCTCTTTGGTACTATGGAAACAAAATCCTTGATTAGTTTCTTTGGAGAGACAGATGATCTTGATGCAATTCCATAAGGCAGATCAGTTACTATTGCATCTATTGTACCCTTGATATTTTGTATTTCATTATAACTAGAATTTATCACCTTTGACTTGAATTTATTTGCAGCAAGATTTTTTCTAGTGATATCACACATTAGTGGATCAAAATCAATTCCGATAGACTTTATTCCCATTGATTCTGCTTGCAGCAAAATTGTGCCAGTACCGCAGAAAGGATCACAAAGTGTTTTTCCTTCTTTTAGCTGTGAAAGGTTTACAATACATCTACTAAGCTTCAAGTCTAATTCGTGAGGATGCTTGATTGCCTTTATTGGTAATTTTGGCTCAATTTTTACGTCTGCACAGCCAAGATACTGCTCTGAATCTGTAATGATGAGATATACAGTAAGATGAGGATTTGATAGCGATACCTTGGAGCCCCATCTGTTTTTGAGCACTTGTCCTGCCTGTTTTTCTAATAAAGATGGACTAAGTCTTTCTTGATGATAGATTTATTGTTCTACAAACAAACGACAGAGGTTTTGGTATGGGCGGATCAATCTTTGATATGTCATCAAAGGTATCTATGATATATCCAGAATTTCTGACAAATGTTGCTCTGCTTGCTACTTTCTTCCATGGCACTTTGGATTTTAGTATAACCAGTCTTGATTCTGATCTTGATTTTGTTTTAGGATCATAGCTTTTTGATATTGAAACAACTTCATCTCTTGCAAGGTCTTCATATTGACCTGGTAATACAAAGAAGCTTTGCAACATTCAGACTAGGGCCTTTACAATTATTGATGAGACATCCACAATAGATGTCTTGTTTGGTATTGTATTGGTGCTGATTATTTTTGTTACTCCAGCTTTTATGATCTTTTTTTCTGCGTCTCCAATCAGTAAAGCATGTGTACAACAAGCATAGATTTTTCCACTTTTTTGTTTCTTTAAAAATTCTGCCGCCTTGGCAATACTGCCACCAGTACTTATCATGTCATCAACTATTATCATGTCTCTTGCTTTTACTCCATCAATGTCTTTTGATTTTATTACTACATTTCCAGTTTTTCTATCTCTGTGTTTTTCTAGAGCAATAAAATCAACACCAAGAAGATTTGCAAAATTTCTTGCCCTTTCTATTCCTCCCTTGTCTGGTGAAACAACAAGAGGATTATTGAGAGACAGTTTTTTGAAATACTTTACCAATTCTTCTACTGCACTTACATTTTTTGCAGGAATCTGTAGGTGCTTTAATGCAGTAATGCTGTGTATATCTACAACAATTATCTTGGTTGCACCAGCTGCCTTGAACATCTTTGCAACAAGTTCCATTGTGATTATCTCACCAGGAAGAAATTGTCTGTCCTGTCTTGCATATCCCATGTATGGAATTACTGCATAAACTTGAGAAGAACAAGATCGTGCTTGTGAGACAATAGTTAAACTACGAATTAGATTCGAATCAACTGGGGGATAAATTGACTGGACCACTATTGTTTTTCCCTTTGGCTTGTCCTTGAGGGTAATCTTGCTTTCTCCATCTGGAAATACTCGTAATTCACATCCAACAAACTTTGATTTTAATTTAGAAGCTATTCTTTTTGCTAGCTGTTCTGAAGATGGACCTCCAATAACTGTAAAAGCAGTCATCAATCAAATCGTTTTGATTTTAATTTAGAAGCTATTCTTTTTGCTAGTCGTTCTGAAGATGGACCTCCAATAACTGTAAAAGCAGTCATCAATCAAATCGAGGCTTGGGCCATTCTTAAGTTTTGAGGGGTAAAACAGAATAAATGAACATAAAATGATTGAAAGGTGTAGTAGTGTTTTTATTTTATAATTTCTCGTTGATTACGTGATTTTTGGTAACCAATAAATCCCATCAAACAGCCTCCAATTATCAATCCGTATGAAGCATATATTTCAGATATGATAAGTTAGGAAAACCTGAGTATAATACAGTAGGCACAAAATGAAATCCTTATGAAACATTTTCAGATTTTAGTAATTTTTAGTATACTCCTTGCATTACGAAGTTCAAATTTACTTGATCCCACTCTACATGGGGGGTATAGATGGGGGGATACTGCGTTTGACCTTTTAGCAAAGTACGAATGAACGTATGAATCAAAGTAAGAATGAGTACAACTAGTAATCTATGAACTTCTCTTTAGTTTTGTTATGAATGTCTTCACTTCCATCTTTTCATCAGGCTTCTTTTCTACAACAAAAACCCAAACATCGGTTTTATTAGATTTGAATTTAATGCTTTTTGAACTTACATTGCTCGCATATTTTACTTTTTTAAATTCTGATTGTTGTCTATAGAGTACAAAATTTGCGGAATCTAATAAAACTACATTACAATTAGGAATCGTACTAATTTTTGCATCTATAATATCTCCAACTTCTGCAGATACAGGATAATAATAAGGCCGGTCAGAATTTTCATCTGCAAAACCTATTTCATCCCAGATAATTTCATTTTTTGGATTAGTATTTGATTCCAGATTTAATGAGATGTCTAATGTAGAACTTTTGTCTACCTCAGTCCCTATCATAAGATATAGATTTTCATCATTTTCTAACGGAAAATGAAAGTTATAAGTTAGAAACTGTACAGAGTTCAATCTGGACGAATAAAGATTTTGTTTTTTAAACTGTTGTAAGTTATTTTTATCGACTAAATAAAACCTACAGGGATCTTTGCTGGAAACTTTGCCTGTAAGAATGGTATTCTTTCTTGCAGGAATTTCATAAACCAAAAATTCTTCTCCCGCATTCTTTTTCATCCGTTCATTCCATAACACCATGGGTGTTGTCTTAGTAATCTTAACTGATTTTTGAATTGTTTTTTTCTTAATTCGTAATCGTATTTGTTTCTTGGTCAATATGGATTTAATAGATTTATCCAAATCACGTTCTAGCTTTCTAACACCTCTTGGGGTGAATTCATACGGAATTATGCGCAGAGGTTTGAGATCAAAAGGAACATCATTTATTTTTTGAGTAAGAAGAATGACCTTTTTACCCAAAGTGTGCGCAATACCAGTTTCGTAAAACACATTCGGGTTTCTAGTGGTCAGATCAGCTATGATTATTTCAGATTTGTTTATAGATTCCCAAATATCCTGCATGATTGGATTTACACTATAGATATCATCTGCCTTCTTACATTCGAGTCGGTTCTTTTTTGCTATTTTTTTAATACTATCTTCAAATAATTCACAAAATTTTTTTGAAAATGGCATTAAAACAAAACAGAAATGCCTATCAGTCCTTTCAGATATCTTACCAAACAGAGGTTTAATTTCCAACGAACTTTAGTCTGGAGTATACAGGATATTAAAGTGATTGAAGATATGATGAAAAATCTCTATTCATCTCATTTTCCTATTTGTAAGTTTTCATTTGATTATAACTAGGTCTGGGAGAAATCCTTTGCATCGCCGGACAGGCTCATGGACCTCTACGGAGAGAAAAGGAACCAGCTCAGGGAGCTTTCCGCGCGCATCGAAAAATGCGCTCCCCTTCCTGCAACCTATGCCGACGCTGCCGCGTTCCTCCTGGCCTTTGCAGGCCAGGCGAGAAAGAGCAGGCCGACCTGCGCGTCGAGCACGAAAAGCTCGAAGGCGACAAGCGTGCGCTTGCCGCCCAGGCTCCCGACCAATCGGCCGAAGAGCTTGCCGGCCTGGTGAAGGACGCGGAAGAAGGGTTTCGCCGCGGCGAAGCGGCCCGTTCGGGGGAGGCGCTGCAGAGAATCGAGGCGGGCAAGGGTCGAGGTGCTCGGCGCCGGGGAGTCGGCGCTCTACGACGGCATGCGCGACCGTCTCAGGAAAACGCTCGCCTTGATGACCGCGGGCCGCCACGCCCGGGTCCTGCTGGACGGGTCCATGCTGTTGGCGCTGTCCGACGGGGATGGTGCCGAGATCCCTTTGGACGTTCCTTTCTGCGGCATAAAGCACGCGCCTGCCCTGGCGCTGCGCCTGGCCATGGCAAGCTACTTCATAGAAGGATCGGACGGCTTTCTCATGATGGACGATCCGCTCGTGGAAATGGACCCTGAACGTCAGAAGGCGGCCGCGGTGGCGCTGCAGTCCTTCGCCGAGGGCAGGCAGCTCATCCTTGTTCACCTGCCACCCCTCCACCGCAGCCCTCCTGGGCGGCAGGCTTATCTCCCTTTCCTGAAGGTGCCGGGCGGCCAGCTCAGGGCCCGTTCGCGGCTGCCTTTTCTAGGAGCAGCAGGATCTGCATGAGGTTGCGCGGGACGTGGAAAGCGGCCTTGATCCAGGTTCCCTTGTCCGTGACCTTCGGCGTTCCATCGCGGTGCAGATACGGGTACCATTCGCCGTGCTGCGCGTCGTGGAAGTGGAGCTGGCACCAATCGTGCAGCGACAAGAAGCGCGCGTACATGTCCTCACGCCCGGAATGCACCGCGGCGAGGAGCAGGGCGTAGAGGGCTTCCGGAGCGCACCATCAGCTCCGCCATCCGACGCCTCGTTGAAGCTCCTGGCAGGGTCGTATCCCCCCGGTCCGCGACCCGTCAGGTCGAGGATGTCGTACAGCCCGCCGTGCTCCGCGTCGGTGCCCTTTTCGTACGCCCAGTCGATTACCTGCACGCAGCGGCTCACCGTGTCCGGGTCCTTGCGGCGGATCGCCTCTCCCATGCAGAACCACATCGACTCCATGGTGTGGCCGGGGTTGATCCTTCGTCCGACCGCGTCGTCGATGACCGCCCCGTCGTGGCCCACGGATTCCAGCAGGACGTGCAGATCATCCCGGGCAAAGACGCGGAGAATCTTTTGAAGACAGATATCCGCGACCGCGCGGGTCCGTGAATCCCCGAGCAGCGGGGCGCACACGGCGCAGACGAAGAGCCCGATCATGTACACGCTGTGCCACTGCCGCCGGGGATTCCAGCGAGAAGTGATGCAATTTGTCCAAGCCTTCTTTTGAAGGTTGCCCACGACCTGGTCGAATGTCATCTCGATGAGCGGAAGGTCTTCCCGGCTCCCGATGCGCGCGAGCTCGGCGAGCCCGGTGAGCACGAATGCGTCCGTGAAGAACGAGCGGTCGGCCTTCAGGACCGCGCCCGTGCGCGACAGCAGGTAATGCCAGCGGCCCCCGCCGGCGCGTGAGTGGCCATGAGGAAGTCCCGCCCGCTGCGGGCGAGCTCGAGCCAGGAGGCGCGCTTCTCGACGCAATTGTAAAGCGCGGAAAACATCCACAGCATCCTGCCCGTGCACCAGACGTTCTTGTCCGTGCCCAGCAGCCGACCCTCGCGATCGAAATGATGGAGATAGCCGCCGAACTGCGCATCAAGGGTGCGCGCTTCCCAGAATGGGATGACATCGTCCAGAAGCTGGTGCCGATAGAATGCCGCAAGGCGCGACAGCTCCTGCTTTCTGCATCTCGCCTCCTATGAATGCCAGCGCGGGTATTTCTGCTTCAGCAGCTCCCGGTAGCGATCGAAGACTACCGGGACGCCATGGTAGGGAGGAAGGAGGCGCAGCGGGAAGGTGGGCTGGTGGAGCCGCGCGAACATCTTGTCGAAGCCGCCGTCCATGTGGTTGTAGGGCTCGACCATGGCGCGCAGCTCGGCGGTCATCTTCACCAGATCCGCCTGGAGCTCGCGCGCCGCCGGAAATCCCCGCTGCGGCACAGCTCGAAGTAGCGGTGAGCGCTCTTCCAGTTGCAGCTGGCAATCGAGATGAGCAGGCCGCATTCTCCCACCATGCACCCGTAGACCAGCGCGACATCCGCGAGGAAATGCTGCACCTGCGGCGTCGATTCGATGAGCAGAGAGAGCGTGCTGATCGAGTCTGTGGTGTTCTTGGTCGCCACGAGGTTGGAATGCGTCTCCGCAATCCTTTGGTACTGGGTAGGGGTGACGAGCACGCGCGCGCGCAAAAGGTTGTAATGCAGGAATCGGCAGTCGGGATGCTGGCCGCAGATCTCGTCGAAGAAGGTTAAGATCTCCTGCTCCGTGCAGGGGCCCCAGCCAGGAAGCGATATCTGGAAGAGGCGCACGCCATGGGCCTGCGCCATCTCGATGCGCCGGTGGACCTCGGGCACGGACATGCTGATGATTCCCACCA